>JAITST010000304.1 GCA_031287585.1 Planctomycetaceae bacterium
GGAACGGAACACGTGAGAACGGTACAAGAAACGAATCACTTTGCGGCTTTTTAGTCAAGTCGATTTTACCGTTGAAATGTTCGGTGACAATTCCGTTGACAACATCGGTGACACGAACGTCGTTATCTTTTATTGCGTTCGGCGAATTTTTGTATGTGATGAAAACATCGTAAGTATCGTTTGGCAAAAGATTGTCGAACGTATAGACAGACTTACCATCTGCTGCTCGCGTTCCGGTAATCGTGACTGTCAACTCATGTGCCTCGCCGCATTCACACTCACCATAACAAACCGAAGCAGCAAAAGCAACAACAAACAAAACTGTTATCACAACAGAAAATCGTTGAAAACTCATAGTAACTCAAATTCTAGGCGGAAATCTGGAACATGCACAAAATTCATACGACATCCGATAATTATTATATTCGTACGACTCTAAATCATCGTTCCATTTTTTTCAATAGGGGATAAAATGAAAATTGTTCAAATTTCGCCGTCCCCAGTACACGTACTTTTCCAATGAAAACACCTGAATACATGTATTTTTCGCATTATGATTTTTGGAAAAGTACTGTTACTTATTTCTTACTCTCACCCGCCGCTTTCTTTCCCGCCGATACCGCCCAATCACTCAACGGGCTGTCCGGCACCGCACGGCTAACCTCCGCAAACGCTAACTGCGCAACGTGCCACTGTTTCTGTTCGTATGCAATTTGTCCCTTCAAAAACAACGCACGGTCAACCACTACTACATTCGGCGGGTGCGAGAGTAATTTTCTCAAATACATATCCGCCACTTCGAGGTCGCCGCGTTTGTACGCCGAATACGCAAGTTGCCACGCCGCGTGCGACCAGTACGTTCCTTTCGTATAACTATGGTAAATCTTCAGCAATCGTCTGTTTGCTTTTTGTGAATCGCCGTTTTCTAAATCCTCCACCGCCAGATAATACAACGCACCGTCAATATATTTGTGCTGCGGAAACTCCTTTGCGAGCCGTTCAAAAAACGGTACCGCGTTTTCCGTCTCGTCAGACATTATGCACGCCATTCCGGTTATCCAAAGAGTATCCGTCGCGAAATTTCCGTACGGGTCTTTCTCCAACGACAACTTTCCCATAACTACCGCGTCCTTGTCACGATGCAACGCAAACAACGCTTGCGCGCGTAAACACGCTGCTTCCGCGGTAATCACATTCGACGGATTTTGTAATAGGAGTGTGTTAAGTTTCGTATCAATTTCGGTATAACGTTTCTGCTTGAACAACGTTTGACATTCCGCAATTGTTTGCTGTTGTTGAGCGTCATAACGCATTGAGTTATCACTCTGACGCGGCGGTTGACTGCCGCTAATACTTCCCATCGTTTCGCCGCGGCTGCCGCTTGTACTACCGCCGCGATTCGGGATTCTATCACGATTACCGTCTTGACTGGCAACGGAATCACTCGCCCCTTGTTGCCCGTTACTCATCGGAATCCGTTTCAGTTTTGAATCCGTCTGACTAACAAGCCGCTGACTCCACGTGCTGCCAATCTTGTCGCAAATTCGTTTCATCTCCGCCATCGCTGCTTCCGCCCGCCGCCCGTTCCCGCTATACGCATTACTCAACACAAGCATCTGACACGCATTGAGAAACGTATCCTCCGACAACTTGCCGTTATCACTAACACTAACGTTATACGATTGCGTATTCGGCACGTAACCAATCGACATCGTATTGTCGTAATCAGAGTAGTTGACCTGCAACAAACTCGTGAGAATCGTTATTGCCGACGCATAATCACGAGCGTTGTAACGTTCCTGTGCTTCACGAAAACGTGTTGCATCGCTACCGCCGCCGACACTTATGTTCGGAATGATTGAATTGAGTGCAACACTTGTCCGTCGAACAATTTCCGTCAAAACGGGGTCGCCGTCCCTCGCTAACAAGTTCATCGCCGCGTAAGTTGCGTTCGCCCGTGCCGTGTCGCCGGTACTAGCGTATGCAACTGCCAGCCCTTGACAAAGTTTAAGAAACGAATCCTGCGGCAACTTTTCAGCACCGAGCAGCGAAGCGTTATCATAGTAACCGATATTCATACGTTGGTTCACCGAGTCGTAACTGACGTTGCCGAGCGTCGTGATGATACGAATCGCTTCCTGATAATTATTCTGGTCAAACGCAAGATTAACTTTGAGTGCTTCGAGTTTGTCGCGATACTTCGCACCGAGTGTCGTGTCGAGTTGCTGCAACAAACGTTTACCGTCGTCCGTTCGCTTCGTCAGGAATAACAAACGTACTTCGAGCAAGCGGCTGCTATCCGTTCGCGGATTTATTCGCTGAACCAATTCGATCGCACGTTGGTACTCATTGAGTTCGATATAGCATTTCGCGAGCGTCTCTTCGGCGAGTGTTTTGAGAACGCTTGTCGGATACTTCGCGAGAAAGGCGTTCAAAGTTGATGCCGCTTCGGCGAAAGCGTGACGGTCATACTGCGACAAGCCCCAACGTCCGTAAGCGTCCGCAACGAGCGGGTTTGACGGGTCGAGAGCAAGTTCACGATAAAGCGAGTCTGCTTCGTCAAATTTACCGAGCCGGTTTTTAGCCATCGCCAGACCAAGTTTACTCTCGTTACGGCGTTCACCTTTCGGCGGCGTGCTTAACCAGTTATCAAATTCAATTTCAAGGTTAAAGTAGTATTCTGCTTCAGCGGGTGAGTTTTGGGCTAGACCGATGTTACCCAGATAGTATAAAACGAAAACCAGATTAGGGTCTTGTGGGAGTTGCGTAAGATAGTCAATGAGTAACGGTTTTGCTTGGTCATAAATACCGAGCAAGTAAGGAATTTCACCAACACGAAACAACGCCTGTCGTGCGTACTCGTTGTTCAATCCCTCGTTAATAACATTCTTATAACACACCCCGGCATGTGAATAGTCCTGCAACTCACGATAGGCTTCTGCCAAACGAAAAGTTGCCTCAACCCGACGCGCATCGGCGGGGTAGGAGGAAATAAATGCAGCAAAGCCGTCAGCCGCCAACTTATATTGTCGGGCATTGTAGTTAGCGGTAGCGGAATTGAATACAGACGTAGCATCCTGCGCAAAACAATACTCGCCAAGCACAACAAAAATAAAAACAAAACGCAAATAACTGTTCATAACAAAACCCGTTACAAAACCTGTGGTACGAGCAAAAACAACGCAAAAAATAATCCAGACGGAGTATAACAAAACCCCGCCGAAAACGCAACACCACTTTATTTTACCCAACCCTTCCGGGTGTGTAAATTTTTTGTAGGTATTGTATAACCACCTCACTTTTTGCGACAATGCCCCGTGGGATTGTCAATAGAATACCCTGCCAAAATACCTACAAACTTTTTACACACCTTGCCCTTCCAGGGAGTGTAAAACATTTGTAGGTATTTTGCGGTGTTCCAGCAGAGTTTCCATTTGTCGGAGTAGAGGGCGGCGGTGATGACGGCAATTCGGTTGGCGCGGTCGACCTTCCAGCACACCCCTGTTTGCTTCAACCGCTTGCCCACCAAGTTTTTGCACGCTCCTTCTCTCTGTCCGCTTCCTATCGACCGCCCCTGCGCCAACCGTTCCCGATAATTCATTCGTCCGCGATGCTTCCAAAAATACTTCCGCAATTTCCACACCGCCTTCCGCTGTTTCTCACGAAAACGCCCCTTGTCCAACTGCAATATCTTCAGGCGTGCGTTGATGCTGGCAAAGCCCTCTTGCAACAGCACCAGCCGCATCTCCTCAAACCATCGAGTCCGCTCCACCCATTCCCCATGTTCGCCGCAAATTTTTGCAACGCTCTTGAAACTCCGGCTTGCTTTCAATCGCCGCTGCCGCAATGCCGATAGGTGCGGACGAGACGAATGTGATTGTTCGCTGTTATGACCGTTTTCGTCCTTTTGCTGACGTTTTTCGTTTTTTTTACAGCGAGGACACTGTTTGGTTTCAGCAAGTTTTTCAGTGTTGTTGATTCGTTCCTGCATTTTGGTTTCGAGGAACTCGGTCAGGAATTTTCGTCCGTTGACGAAGAGAAAGGAATCGAGATCATTGAGAACCTGACTGGTTGGAGCGGCATCGCCGACTTGGTTGAATTCTTGAAGAAGTGCCTCCAATTTTTCGTGGAGGAAGGCGTTAGCATCTATGAGAGGCTGTTTCATCGGTACGTCCGTGTAAAAAAAGAGGAGGGGCGCAGTTTGTAGAAGATACAAGTATCGTTTGGCTGGAGGCGGAAAATTATTTGGAGCAACAAGGAGCGTCACAGGTTAAAACACCGCTTGTGTTTGCTTCGGGCGGAGCTTGCGTTAATTCTGACTAGGGCAGTGTGAAAGGTAATTTTGTTCGCTACGAAATTTCTGTTCCGCAAAAATGGGACGATGCCTGGTTTGTTTTACGTTATGCCCGTGAGATGAAATCGAATGCGAAATTGCGTCTCTCTGTCGATGAACGTCAACACGATTTGAATCTTTCAGTGACCAGCGGTTGGGGCTTTACCGCCCGCGATTGGAAGTACGAGAGTGTTCATCTCGGTGAGTTGGCAAACGGAAAACATTCGTTACGTTTGGAATCGTTGGAGAACGGCAGCAACGTGAATCTCGATGGTTTTTATCTTATACCGGTTCAACCGAAGAGCGAATGGTTGACGACAAACGATTCGATGCAGGTTACAGACGGTTCGCCACTCGTGGCAACGTTAGCAAAACAGATGGGACCGTTCGCTACTCATACTCCCGTAGCGTTACCGTTTTCTTCGCAGAAAACGGTACAAACTTCCGGCGGCGAGTTTGTAGTGTACGAACCAACGTCGATATTGAGCGGTAACAGGCGGAACAATCCAAAAGAGACATTCAAACTTATGCCTGCGGGTGTGAGTGCGTGGAAAAATGTTGAACAAGAGTTGGTCGTTTCGCCGGTTCCGACTGTTGTAACTAAATTTTATTGGGACGATTTCGTGATGACGCAATCTGTATTCGCGGCACCGGGAAAGGGCGGTGAAATTCGTGAATGTGAATACTGGTTTCGTATCACGTTAGAAAACAAAACGCAAACACAGTTACCGTTACGGCTTGCTGTCACTGATTCGCTTGGTCAGAAACGTGTTCACCTTTTCCCGAAGACATTGTTTGTTACTTCGCAAAACCCGATAGCAACCGCCACAACGGAGAATTTTCCCGGTCCGATGGGTAAGAAGGCAAACCAAAACTTTTATTCGGTTTCACTCGACAAAACGTTGTCATTTGAAGTTTGTCTTGGCAATGGTGTTCACGTTTCGTTTGACGATGCAATGAAAACGTCGCAAAAAATTTGGGATTCGTACTTGAAACATGCGACACAAATTCACGTTCCTGATACGGATATTCAGTTGGCGTTTGACGGTTCGTTACGGCACTGTCTCGCGATGATTGAACAACATCCGAAAGAGACGTATGCGCGTATTCTCAAAGGTATGGAACATTACTACGGTTCTAATCCTTATGATACGTTTCAGGGAAGCCGTACGTTTGATTCGGTGAATCTGCCGGACATTGCCGAAGAGATTTTGCGTAATCAGATGAGTCACTTGATAGATGCGGGCATTTTTGAAATGTGGATAAATCCAAACGCGAACGGTATTTCGCAGTGGATTACGCAGGGGCTTGTCGGTGAAGGGCTTTGGCAGCATTACGAACTTTGGCGGAAACGTGATTGGTTTCGTGAAATTACGCCGTCGTTGGTTAAGGCGGCGGAAGTGGGTTCGTTGCCGCGTCTTGAGACGAAGGCGGAGTATAACGGTATTGACGTAAGCGGCTTGGTTACGCCGTGTACTGGTGACGGCGG
>JAITST010000316.1 GCA_031287585.1 Planctomycetaceae bacterium
TCGCCGTCAATCGGACAAGTCTGTATATCGAAAACACGTTCGCCAATTGGTCCATCAACAACATCATAATTTTTCCAACGTTCACCATTGAAAACCGAAACACCGCTATTCAAATGTCCAACCCAAAGCCGACCGACTTTGTCGATAGCAAGCGCGTATGCGTTATCATCGCCGAGACCGTCTTTGCGAGTAAACTGTTTTGAGTTGCCTGCGCTGTCGTAATGATAAACTCCGTAATCCTCAGTACCAACAAACACACCGCCGTCGCCATCGGAAATCATCGTAGTTATAAACGATGCATTAATGTTGAGACGGGCAACTTGCTCCGTCTGATTTTCGTCAGACTGAGCAGAATTAACGCTTCGTTCCGCATAAAGAAAAACGGAAACAATAGACAACATCACAACCAACAAACGGTAAGTCATCATCAAACTCCTTTGGCGGTAATATTCGTTGCTCAATAGAACGGCTTACGATTGTAGTAGATTATTTTTGGTGTGTAAAGTGACTCAAAAATTTTCTGTTTGTTACAAAACAATTGATTGTCGCCGTGTGACAGTGATTTACGAAATCACAACGTCTTAATATCATGAGTGTGTAAAAATTTTTCAAAAACAAACCGGTACCAAGTCAAGCAACCACATGGCAAGTAATTTTATCATTGATGATACCAGATTGCAATAGCAGCAATACCGTTGTCTCTGTTTTTATAGTCCGAGCAAGTAAGTAATGGAAAATCGACCGGCAAGGATAAATTCAAAGTACAGGATTGTCAAACTTTCCCACAACATTCACGCCGTCTCTATTGGGAAAACTATCACGTCATCTATTTTTTCTGCGGCTAACATTATCATTAGTAGGCGGTCGATTCCCACTGCACAGCCGCAACATTGTTTTATATTCGACTGCATTGCTTCTAAAAAACGGTCTTGCGGAATTGGATTGTGTCCGTCTGATGAGCGTTGTTGGTTGGTTATTGCGAGTCTCTTCTTCAACTCGTTTGCATTGAACGATTCGTCATAGCCGTTTGCTAGTTCGATTCCGTCAACATAGATTTCGTAACGTTGTGCGATTTCAAATACCGAACCGTCTTCTAGTCTATCTTTTCTTGTTTTTGCGAGTTGACTTTGGTACGTCGGAAAGTCATAGAGTAATGTTGGCGTTTCTAGTCCTAGATATGGTTCAACAAGTTCCGCGAACAACAAATCCACCCAAACGCTTGCGTCGGCATCACTAAACGATTGCGGGTACACAACATTGTTCGCGTTGGCTACAGCACGTAATTCGTTTACTGTTGCCGTATGCGGGTTGAGCGAAACCGCCTCTTGAAACGCCTTTCCGAATGTTCGTTCGTCGGGCATTCCACGTCCTAATATGCTATGCAGAAACTCACCAAGAAACAATCGCCCGCTTTCGTAGTCGTCGCCAACACGATACCATTCTAACATTGTGAATTCGACATTGTGCCGTGAACCTCTATCGCCCGAACGCCAGACTTGCCCCAGTTGGTAGATAGATTCCATTCCCTCCGCTAGTAACCGTTTCATCGGTAACTCCGGTGACGTTTGCAAAAACATCGGCGTTCTCGGTAATGATGAATCGTTCACAACGAGCGGCTCAACAAAACGGTCAGCAATCGCCTCTGCACTTAACAGCGGTGTCGCAACTTCTGTGAAACCACGTTCGTCGAAAAATGTACGAATGTCACGAATTATTACAGCGCGTTGTTTTAGGTTTTTGATATTCATTTGTTAGTCTTTCAGGTTTAGTTTAATAGTTACATGCGTGAGATAAAAACACCCAACACAGCGTAATTCCGTCGGAGTACCGACGACATTGCCGCCCATTGTAAATACCATACGCTATCCATTCACATATCTCTCACTTCATAAATTGCCAACAGCACAACGCCGTGTAGTTGTTTCGTATAAACTGGTGAACAGTTCTTGATTATTTCGCGGTCAGAGGGAAACAACGCTCCTCCGCGAAACTGTATAACGTAATAACGTGCTGCGGCGATGTTGGTTGTTGTTTCAGGTTTAAGGTACCCCCAATTGCGGTACAAGTCAATGGTCTTGCGTGAAAACGGTGCAAAGGCGATTCGTTCGTTTGGCGGCGTGTTTGTGTTTATCCAGTTGAGTGTTTCACTGTCGAGCGTGTCCCACCAGTACGTTCGTTCCATACCGACATTACTTGAACCGTTCAAACCACCGATTGTTAAATTGTAATACGAAAGCCACTGTGGAGCAAACGTAACAAGATTCCAAACTCCTGAAAGCCAAATAACGGCAATCGCTGTTCTTGCTAAAATTTTGTTGTATCCAGAAATACGATGTGCAATGACATTCCAAACTTGTCCCGCACCGATTCCAATTAGTATCGCGAGCGTTGGAAACGCTGGCAAGAAAAGCCGCACCCCATCGTGCGGCGGCGTGTGCGGTAATGACCGTACTAACAAAAACGCGGCGGCGATTAATAGTAGTCCGCCGTTACGTCGTTTGTAAAAACTGTAAACAATACCAATCACAAGTAACGGCAAGAAACCGACAGGCGTTGTTATCGCCGCCCAAACTATTGTGTTATAAAATGGCAGCGAACGATGTAAGTCGTACATTTGCCCCAAAAACATTGTGGAAACGTTGTAGTTGTCGCGAAACAAGTTGAGCCGGACGAACGTAAAAAGCGACGTGACAGGATTCTCCCAAAGCGGCGGATTCATCACGCAGAAAAGAGCCGACGCGGCAAATATTGTTGTCAGACAAAGTGCGATTCGCGTTATATTCCATCGCCATTCGCCAACGTCAAACCGCCACCCAATACCGAACCATTGTAGCGTCAACAAAACAGAAACTGTTATCAATCCTGTAAACTTCATCGACATCGTTACGCCGAGACAGACACCAAACAACGCACAATGTCCAAACGACCAAGTTTTTCCTCCAGCCATCGCCCACGCTAGCAATGTCGCCGCGGCAAGCGGAGCGTCACTCGCCGCGATGTGAGCGTGTGCAAAAAATCGCGGGAATAAAAGTGCAGCGGTGAGAGAAAAGATTGCGGTAGAAATATCGTACTCGTGACAAACCCGACAAAACACCGCACCTAACGCAGTCGCAACAAACAGCATCGTCCCGAACCGCCACGAAATTTTATCAGTAATTATTCCGGGAAAAAACGCAACAATATCGCGAGTCAAAAAACGACCAGCGGCAATAACCAAAAGATTTCCTGCCGGATGTCCCTCCGAGTATGTAACCGCCTTCCATTCAAACGGCGGTACCCCTGAAACAATATCTCCAGCCCTATCAATATATTCCCCCTCGTCCCAAGTCAAGGGCAACATTTCGCAAGTCGAGACGAGAATAAATAGGACGAATACAGTTGGAATGGAAAAGTGTAAAAGTGTAGTTCGCACGATTGATGAAACTGTTTGTAATTTTGTTGCGCACGGTGGCACAGTGGACATTGGGAGAGTCAAAATTCGTAACCAATACCACATAGCAATATGTATAATCTACAAACCACCCGTCATACCTCTTTATAACGGAAACAACTCATCAGGTGGTCATTGACTAGTCCTGTTGCTTGTAAGTGTGAGTAACAAATTGTTGAGCCGAAAAACCTGAATCCTTGTTTCTTCATTTCTTTGCTGATTCGGTCTGATAGGTCGGTAGTTGCGGCGATGTCGCCTTGTGTTTTCAACCGGCTCACGATAGGTTTACCGTTCGGCAGGAAGTTCCACAAGTAATCGCAGAACGTGCCGTTTGTTTTTTGTATGTCGAGAAAACAGCGGGCGTTTGAAATTGCGGCTTTGATTTTCAAACGGTTACGGATTATGCCATCGTTCTGCATCAGACGTTCTACGTCACGTTCGGTAAACATTGCAACTTTCTGCGGATTAAAACCAGCAAACGCCTTCCGGTAGTTCTCGCGTTTCCGCAAAATAGTAATCCAACTCAAACCCGCCTGAGCCGATTCCAGCAAAAGAAATTCAAACATAGTTTGGTCATCGTGTACCGGTACTCCCCATTCTTCATCATGATAACGAACATACAACTGGTCATTCCCGCACCAGAGACAGCGTTTAATTTCGTTCATAGTTTACCCCAGTAAAAAAACGGTATTCTAACAAAAACACGAAACATTAGCGAGTGGGGGATTGCCCGCGCATAGCGACACGTTGTTTTTCGCACTTGCATTTTTTGATGTAATATGCTACACTCTCCCGTATGAAAACTCTTGAAACAAACTCATTTTCTGCCCGGCAACTTCAAGTTGCTCGTGACGCTATCCGGCACGATGGTCGCCTTGTTAGTGTGTTGCCTCAACTTGGGGTGCGTACTGAGGAGGAAGCGTTTCGGTTGCTTGCCGATACGCTTGGTATGGTACTTATTGATTTGACCAAGCGTGAAATTGATGCTTCTATTCTCGATGAGTTCCCTGTTAAACTTGTTCATCGTTATTCACTATTTCCGGTTGGTTACGATGACAATAACTCGTTGATGATTGCTACCAGTAATCCGTTTGAGTTGCAGACAATTGACTTTGTCGCGTCGCTCTTACCTGTTGCTGTTACTCCGGTTCTCGCGATGCCGCTTGAACTTGCTAAACTTATCAAGTCTCATCTTGGTGTTGGTGCTGAGACTATCGACGGTTTGCTTGCACAGGCAGGCAGTGATGAGATAGAGGTCGAAGGCGATATTGATTGGGAACAGTCCGGCGACGCGGAGATGGCGCAAGAAGCGTCAGTTGTCCGGCTTGTCAACGACATACTTGGCGAGGCAGTCGAGGCACGTGCTAGTGATATTCACATTGAAGCACAGGCAAGCGGTATGAAAGTTCGTTACCGAATTGACGGCGTTTTGCAGACGCAACCGATGCCGCCGGAGATAAACCGTTTTCAGTCCGCAATTGTCAGCCGATTGAAAATTATGTCTCGGCTAAACATTGCCGAAAAGCGTATTCCGCAGGACGGACGTATAAAGTTGAAGGTTCAGGGACGCGAAATCGATATCCGTCTTTCGATTATTCCGATGTTGCACGGTGAGGGAATCGTTATGCGTATTCTCGACAAAGACCGGATGGACTTCACGTTACGCGGTATCGGAATGGACACCGACATTTACGAAAAATTCTCCAAACTAATAGCACAACCGCACGGCATCGTACTTGTGACGGGACCGACTGGCAGCGGTAAAACGACAACGCTTTACAGTGCGTTGAACGAAATCAAAGACGAGGCGACGAAGATAATCACAACCGAAGACCCAATTGAGTACCAACTTGACGGCATCAATCAGATTCAGGTTCATACGAAAGTTGGTCTGACGTTCGCAGCGAGTTTGCGTGCAATTTTGCGTCACGACCCCGATGTTGTACTTGTCGGTGAAATACGTGACTTTGAAACAGCGGAGAACGCAATTCAGGCATCGCTTACGGGACATTTGGTTTTCAGTACGCTTCATACCAACGATGCCGCTGGTGCGTTTACCCGAATGATAGATATGGGTG
This sequence comes from Planctomycetaceae bacterium, assembly GCA_031287585.1. Taxonomy (GTDB): domain Bacteria; phylum Planctomycetota; class Planctomycetia; order Pirellulales; family Thermoguttaceae; genus UBA8133. Next base: position 5,509 of record JAITST010000316.1, read on the forward strand.
TTGAACCGTTTTTAGTTGCTAGTACGGTTGAAGGAGTGATGGCACAGCGGCTCGTGCGGCGGTTGTGTAAACATTGTAAGAAGTCAGTTACGATGAACACGAACGATTTTCCTAAAGATTTTCCGGTAGAAAAAATCGACGACGGAGAGCACGCGGTTTATACGGCGGTTGGTTGTCGTGAGTGTCGCGGAAGCGGATACTCTGGTCGAATAGCAATCTACGAACTGTTAGCGGTTGACGAAGAAATACGTGCGTTAGCATCAGAACATTGTCAGGCACAAACGATAAAAGAAGCCGCAAGACGGAACGGAATGATGACGTTACGAGAGAACGGATGGCGAAAAGTGTTGAACGGAATTACTACGATTGACGAAGTGATTCGGACGGCGAAGATGGATTAGGAGTGACACGTGCTTTACGTCTATGGATACGACTCAATCCATAGACGCAAATGCGTAAATCGCGTCCCAATATATCCGTTACGGCTCTGCTCGCGCGTTTTTGAAGTCAGGCATATCTGCCTCTGGATTTTCCAACATTATTCTTTTGCCTTCCTCAATTGCTTCGAGCATTTTTTTATAGTCGGGGTCTTGGATGTTATCCAGTAGTTTTTCGTTGTTCGCCATTTTGATTCCGCGTCCGGCTTGCGTACGACCCCGTGATGAACGGTTCACTAACAGAACTCGGCGTGAACAGCAGCCAGAAGAAGTGAACGAGCGGCTTACCCTTTGCGGCTTCGTTAGGTAACATCTTGCCCGTCGTCATATCGTGCTGCCGATACGAGCGGCTTCTGCCGAGCAAGTTGTCATACGACATACTGAAAAAACGTGTCTTGTCGCCAGTTAAATCGTAACCGCATTCAGCATTCCCGCCGTTGTGACATTTAACGCAATACGTGTCCAGCACCGGTTGTACGATTGTTGGGTAGTCGAAAATTCTCGTGTCGGGCAACTCTTTATTACCTTCACGTTTCAGAAACCAATACGGACTTTTCGGTTGGTACGTTTCCTTCCGTGCGGCATCGGTAAGCCGACTTGCAACTGCCGGAACAGTGTCGCGGTTCTCGTGGCAACCGATACAACTCAACTGTTCGTTCGGCATAACTTGTAACGCCGACATCATCCTAAAAACTTCACGTCCGTCCTTGTCGCGACCCTGCAAATAAATTTCACGCAATGCCGGCACCGTGAACTTCGCCGAGCCGTCAGGTTCAACCGGTACCGTTCTCCAATCACGTTTCGCGTAGTACGTCCCGTAACTCATCACCAGCGACTGGTCGTAAGCACGATTAACAAGGTCTTCTGTTTTCCGAACTTGCTCCATAATCCGCAACGCAACAATCTTTCCGCGTTCAACAGTCGGCGGCAAACCTTCGTTCACGTCGTTGAGAATGAGTGTTCCCCTTGGTACAGGTGTAACATCAACATAACCATTCAGTTCATCACCAGAATTGTCATAACGATATTTTGTTATAGTCATGTCTATCGATTTATTCAACTCATCTGACGAAACTGCTCCAGCTCTGTCAGCGATCACCGCAATCGGCGGCGATACGATAAGCGGCATTGGGAAGAAACAACTCTGCACCGCGTCTTCGTATAACAAACGTTTCTCATCGTCACGATTTAGCAAGTACACCCGAAACGCCGTTTGCCGTCTTGATAGTAACCAACACCATCACCATAACTGCACAAAAACTGCTTGTCGGAGAGCGGGAACGGGTCACGATAACCCCACGGCATATTGCGGTCGCCGACTGAAGGAACTTCGGTCGTCACGTAGAAAAATCCCTTTCCTTTTTCGCCTTCAATACCAGCGTTGCGGTCAATCAAACCAATCATCCCGTGCGGATAACCGTGATGCGGTGCGAAAGTCGCGACAAACAAATTTGGTTGCTGCGGAATCTGACGTGCTTGCCAAAACGTGCCGACATCGCGAATCGTGTTACCGAAAAAAAGTTGGTAACCAGTGCCGTCGGGATTCTGTGTCCACAAACTTTGCCGGAATGTCAGGTCACGGTCAATGTACTCCCAACGTGTGAACAACACACCCGTTACTCAACATCTGTGGGCTGAAATCCGAAAGCGTATTCATACTGACGCACGAAATTTTCGGTAACGTGTTAGTTGCGCCGTTAGTGTTATCGTTACCGTTATTGTTGTCAGTAGTTTTACTCTTATGCAAACGATGTAAGTTTGACGCGGGACCATGTTAACAAACGGTATAACCAAACCGTCTCGTTGAAACGAAAATCAAATCGCCAGTTACGGTCTCGCACGGGCTAACGTCGTGATAGCCGCCTTCGGGCAAACGTTGTAATCCGCTCCCGTCGATACTGACTTGCCAAAGATGCCAGTATTGTTCGCCGCGTTGACGATACGAAAAGTAAATTGTTTTCGCGTCACGTGAGAGATTCATATCGTATATTGAGCCGTGAGGGTCGGCGAAGACGGTACGGATTTCACGGGCGGGACTCGCGGGTTCGATGATACGAATCGAACAACCCGGCGCGGTCGGTTTCCCCATCCAAATGTCGTTGCCATGCGCGTAACCCAATGCCACCGGAACGAATCACGTCACGCGATTTGTCGGTGAATTTGGTAACAGGTTTGCCGTCAAGTTTTATTTCAAACGAATTTTCGTCGAACGAAACGTGAAGTGTACACCATTTGTCGGCAACAACATCACAAGCGGGACGTTCAAGCGGTGCATAGTTATTGCGATGTAAACCAACATTGACGTGCTTACCTTCGGGACAAACGGCAATTTCGTAACCAACGAAAGCGTCAGCACCGATACCCACATCGTTAGTCTTCAAAATAATACCAGCATTACGATAAGTATCAGCCGCCGACTTCGGAACAAACATCTCAACAGAAACCTCACCGCGAGTCATAGCCGAAAACCGTGCGTCAGAAAAAAATAACCTTCGCTCCTTCACCACCGTCAACACTAATCACCCCATCAGCATCCACTAACCAATTCCCGCCGAAAACCGCAACACCATCAATTTTCGCAGAGACAGGTTTCATCGCCAGTATATTAACAAGCGTATCGTCCGCAAAGACAAAACATCCGGTAGTGAAGAATGAGAGCGTGAGAACAATGAGTAAATGGAATTTGTTTGTGTGTAACATTTGTGCTGAATTCCGTTATAGGTGAAGAATACGAAGTGCCAGTATAATCTATTTTGGTTTATAAAGAAATATCTGGTTACCGCTTCCCGAATATGACCCCACCATCCCAAAACAGTAAACCCTGTAAAATTAAAAACTTGCTAAACGAAGAGATGGAGTTTTTAGAAAATGCCTATTGACATTGTTTTGATTTTAGTCTATAATACTTAACGTCAAAGTTCACGAAACATCGTGAACAAAATCACACACCAAACTTTTCACGAAAGGAAAGACAAATGACAAATTATGTAAAAACACAAATTAACACAATTAACCAAATGTTAATATGGGGGGGGGGGCGCAGTTTACGGTAAATGTAATGTTCGCCGTTCTCGTTCGGCTTTTACTTTGGTTGAACTTCTTGTTGTAATCGCCATTATTGGCGTTCTAATCGCTTTGCTATTGCCCGCTGTGCAAGCCGCCCGTGAGGCGGCGCGTAGGATGCAGTGTACTAACAAATTAAAGCAGATTGCGTTGGGTTTACACAACTATCACGACACGCTCAATACGTTTCCACCGCTTGGGATTCGTAGTACGTCGGCACAAAGCAGTTACAGACGCGGTTGGCGGACGTTCATTCTTCCGTTTATCGAACAAAATGCCATTGCCGATATGATTGCGGGCGGCGGTGTGGCGACATCGGCAGCAGGTAATCCGAGTTGGGCATCGCAACCCGGCGGTGTCGATAAAGTTCCGTGGGACACGGATTATTTGCCATGGTTCGCTTACATTGATGTCTATCGTTGTCCCTCTGATGGTAATGCTCAAGGTAAAATTGACCCTGGCACCGGCACGAACAATCCTGCAAGTTATCGTGGTTGTGTTGGAGATTTGGAGTGGCCCTGGGCTGGCACTCCGTTCACTAACTTCACCAAAACACGCGGCGTGTTTGATGATATCGGACGAAATATGTCAGCAATCACTGATGGAACAAGTAACACGTTATTGCTTTCTGAAACACTTGTGAACTCGCGCGAAGGTTCAGGCAAATCATCACGCGGTAATCTTGGATTGAAGATGGTTCCAGACCATACGCCGCAAAGTTGTATCGCTAACCTTGATACCACCGACAGGAAAATGTTTTTACCGTCGGTCAATGCTTCCAATAATTGGTTCGGACGGCGTTGGGCGGATGCCGCTGTTTCTCAGTCCGGATTTAACGCAAGTCTTCCGCCAAATGCTCCATCTTGTTCATGGTCTTCTGATACAAATAGTTGTATCGTTGCACCGTCAAGTTATCATTCCGGCGGTGTCAACTGTGCGAAAGCCGATGGTTCCATTTCGTTTTTCAGTGATACCATTGATACCGGCGATATTTCACAAACCGCAAATGTAACAGTCCAGGAAGGTTCTCCTTACGGCGTTTGGGGAGCGTTAGGGTCTGTAAATGCGGGGGATTAGTAACTAAATTTTTAATTTCAGATATTATTCAACATCTAACAAGAAAGTTTTGTATGAGACATTCAATTTTACTTTTATGTTTTGGGCTGGTATTGTATTCATTCATTGTTTCGGGGTGTTCGCGGAGCGGTGTTCCGGTACAAAAGGTACTCGGTACTGTCACTCTCGATGGTAAACCGATTGATGATGTTACGGTTTCGTTTGTACCGAAATCGGGCGGCTCGCGTCCTGCAATCGGGCGGACGAATCCGCAAGGTCAGTTTGAAATGATAACGGGCGGGGCGAGTGTGAACGGAGTGATGACCGGCGAGTACATTGTTACGTTCACAAAATCCATTCTGGTTACACCGGACGGAAAAGAGGCAAAGCCGTTTGAATTTCTGCCTAACGGTGATCCGCCGCCGGCACAAAAACTCACGGAAAAACACCTTATCCCGCTCAAGTATTCAGATGTAAAAGAACCGTTGTTCGATGTTACTGTCGAAAGCGGAAAAACTAATCGTTACACGTTCGACTTGAAAAGTGAGTGATGTACATTTAGCCCGTGAGAGATTACAATGGATGTGATTCGATTGGCGGATTGTCATTCGTTCCGTAACCAAAACCATTAGTCATCTTCTAAAAACCTATCGGCTCAAAATAGCAAACCTCATAAAATAAGGAACTTGCTGAACGAAATGGTTGTGTTTTTAGAAGTTGCCGTTACTTTGTTTGTCTTAATCTTTTCAGCCCTTTTTTGCCACATAACAAAAAAATATGAGAACTCATCTACACATCGTTCTATTTCTCGTTATCGTTCTCACGTTCACATCTTACGGTGTTTGTCAGGACGATGCTCCGCGTCTTGTTAACATTATTAACTTTATCCGTCAAACTGAACCGCGTGACCATACCCAATTTTCTGACGAGTATTTGTATGAGACAGTTGTTGAGCAGGTCAACTTGCTCAAGCAGTACAAGTTGCCCGGTACGTTTTT
>JAITST010000332.1 GCA_031287585.1 Planctomycetaceae bacterium
GATACCGTGACATTGTGTACCGACTATCAACGTTCCATCTTTCTTGAACGCGAGTGACGACGCTTGGTCTTCGGGTAAGCCGTCTTCACGAGTAAAATGTTCCCATTCGTCGGCGTTGATTTTGTAACGAGTGATACCGGCGGAAGTAGCAATCCAAACATCGCCGTCGGTCGGACAAGTCTGTAGAAAAGTTGCGTGTAACGCTACGACAAATTCCACCCGTGTTCGGCATCATCATTACCTACTCCACATCCTTTCCCCATACTTCTACTTCCGTAAATCCAGCCCAACCGGGCGGATTGTCTTGTTTTAGGTTTTTGAATGTTATTGATGTGACTGTTCGCTTTGGGAATTGGATTGTTTGCGGGTCTGCTGTTTTTTCAAACTTGCAATCAACACTCGAACCGTCTGAAAACTGCAACTCGGCGGAGTTCCAAATAGTGTCGTGCTGAAAATCTGCCCGTAACCAACAAACTGCCTTGTCAATCTCTACCGGTCGCCCGAAATCAATCGTTATGTATAAGTCGGTGCGTTTGTTCGGTCCCCACGACGGAAACTTCTCGCCGTGACCTTTGTTTGCTGTCTGTCCGTCAATTACGTTCTTCGCGGCGAAACATTCCATACCGGCGTACTCGCTGTTCGTGCTGGCGTGCGGATACGTGATACGCGGCAACAGCGATGTTTCTATTACGCTTGTCGGGGTCAATGCTATGTTACGGTAGATGTTTTCGCTGCCGGTTTTCTGTCCGACTATTTTCAAACTCTTACTTGCTTCCGCTTGTTCGTTGACGAACTTTCGTTTGAACGCGATACCGCCAAACTCGAATTGTCTAAAACTTTCCGGCGTTGGCAATTCAGTCTCGCCATTTTTCCAGTGTACAAACTTTACAACATTCTCACGTTCGATTTCCGCCATACGCAAACGTTTCATCTCGTAATACGCATAGTCGGTTTTCTGTGCGTTATTCCACGTGTTCGCTTCTGTATATGAACCGCAGAACGGCACGAGCAAGTCAATCCACAACGCTAGTTTACGGCGGTCGTTATCTGATAAACGAATGTCTTTGTGATACTCGTCACGTTGTCCGTCGTCGAACATCGTCAGCAGTTTACTCTTTATCGCACCCGCGTAATACGGCGGTAACATCGTCGGCACCGATTGCACGTTCAACCAATTTACGAAATCGTTTGGTTTCCCGCGTTGAGTAAGATTAACGTAAGATTCGCTAAACTGACGACCCGCCATATTAAAATCGGCGGTACTCACAATCTTGCCGTCATTCTGTTTTGTCGTCGTGATATTCGGCTTGTACTGGTTGCCGAGCAGACTGAACGCCGCGTTTGTTCCGTCGGATTTTTCACCGCCGAAATGACATTGCACACACCGCGTATCAAGTACCGGCTGAATTACTTTGATGTAACTGAATCCCTCGTTCGACGCAACACCACGCATCGGTGACGGCTTCTGCGGCGGCTTTTTTAGTGCGATTGTTTGCAGCGTGTCACCTTGTGACAGTGTTGAACCTTTCGTAGTTCCCTTCGGCTCGTGACAACCGACGCACGCGAATGTTTCACCGGGTTGCAATGTTGACCAACTTCGCATCGTTTGAACAACGTTACCGCGACCGTCGAGTAATTGGAAGTAAACCGGCGTTTGCGACGGCACTTCAAAGTACGCCGAACCGTCCGCTTCGACCGGCACCGTTCCCAGTACACGTTTTACGTCCCACGAAGCGTTGTCGATTGAGATAGGAGTTGATGATAGTGCGCCGCCTCCGGGACCGCCGCTGCCGTTTTGCATTATTCCCGCCGCGCGAAATTCGAGCGCGACAACGCGGAGTTCCTTGACCGTACCGCGTTCGATACCCGTTAGACCGGGACCGAAATAAACATCTTGAACGTAGAACAAACCCGTTGACTTGTTATAGTCAATCGGGGTTGCCCGCAACATCGGTTTTGAACGCGATTGAAGCGGCATCGGTTGCCCACAACTTACTTTTGGGTCAAACGCAAGTAGCTCACGTTTGGTGTTGTTGATGTCGAGATAGTACAAACCGAACGGAATATCGTAATTGCGGGATTGCGGAAAACCGTCGGGCGTATAAGCGACAATGAAGTTCGTCTCATCAAGGGCGAGCGGATACTGAAATTGGTCGCCATCCTGACCATAAGCATCAATCTTATCGGCTTTTGTATCACGTATTGGAGCGACGAGTTGGACACCCTGATTTTCCTGCGTTCCTTTCATACGGTCAATGACAATAAGTTTGCCGCGTTGATGAGTATGATGACCGCTCGCGACCGCGACAACTTTATTTGTTCCCGGAATACCTCGCGCGTGAAGAATCGTCGTCGGAAACCACGAATTGTTGCCGTAATACTCTGTTTGACCGGTTCCGTCGTAGTTCATCATAAAGAGAGGTTGCGGAAAAATTTGTCCGCGGTCGTTGTAGTCCCAACGAGTGTAAACTACTCGCCCGTCGTCGAGAACTTGCGGATAATTCGTGTGAACTTGGTCGAAACTTAACCGCCGCAAAAAACGTCCGTCACTGTCGCAAACGTAAAGATTGGTAACGTCCGTCCACCAACAATCAACAATCTGCATACAACGTGTCGAACAGAATAAAATGTTGCCGTCCGGCAAGTAACATGGCTCGACATCGGCGAATCCGTGACCGAATGTAAGTTGACGAATTTGTTTTGTGTCGGTGTCGTAATCGTACAAATGGTAATCGTCGTCGGTGAGGTGTTTTCTCATCGAGAAAACGACTCGTTTTCCATCGTAAGAAACATTAGGGTCACGCAGCGTTCCGCCGTCTGGTGCCTCGACTAAAACGTCTTCTTTGACAGTACCGTCGCTCTGGATTTTGAGTAACAAAATTTTTCCGCCGAGCATATCGCGGCGTTCGGGATGCTGCGCGTCGCTGGGGGCTTCGGTATAGGCGTAGTGCGAGCCGCCGAGAACCTGATGTTTCGCATAAACGATTTCGGGAGTCTTCTCCCGCACGATTTTCAACCGTTCGATACGCCGGAGTTTGCAAGCATCGAAATAAAGTTCACGCCAAACAGGTGCGTTACCGGAAACATTGCGAGTGTGTAAATCATTCAATCGTTCACGAATAGATTTATCACCGTCAAAGTGTTCAGTCAAAACTTTCTCTAAAATTTTAACCGCGTCAGTATTACTTTCACGGATAAAAGCCAAATCCATATCAGTACCAGCGTCCTGCAACAACCAATCCCGCTCCAACCGTTCCTGAAAGCCAGAAGGAACATAACGTTCCGCAGCCGAAAGTAAAGCGGTTTCAAACGAAAAAATTAACAACGCGATAAGAGTAATAATATTTTTAGTCATTGGTCTTGTGAGTGTTTGAGTGAAAATTTATAACGGATGATTGAAAACAAAAACGGTTTCCAGGATAAACAGTTAGATTATACGTTAGCACAGAAAATGCGTCAATATGTTGCGGGAGATTCCGGGTGTGTAAACTTTAGTGGGGGATTTTGTTTTCAACTAAATGGCACAAAAAATGCTGTGTCCGAGTAACATAACAAAATAATGCCCTAAATCCTTGTTAAGTCACC
>JAITST010000368.1 GCA_031287585.1 Planctomycetaceae bacterium
TTTGGGGCGGCAATTACAAAACTTTTGTTGTGACAGGTTCAAGCGCTTATGCTGTTAAGGTTGACCGCAATTATAGTTTCAATACAATTTTATCGTCGGGTATGGTTGACCGAATGATCGGTGAAGAAAACTATTATTAAGCGAAAACAACGCCGTGGATTTATGTCGATTACAAGCCGCCGAAGTTGCCGCAACGTAGCCAGATACAAACGCCGGACGGATTGTTTGCTTTTGATTTGTTACAGCAACTCCGCGTGAGCCGTGACAAACGTGATGTTGTCAGGATTGAAAAACAGTTGGAATTGCAAATCTTAAAACTTATGGCGATGTCTGTCTCACAAGGTTTGAAAGACGGAAGGAATGTTGACGGTGAAAAGGAATTGGTGCGGTACTTGGTTTGGGAGACGAAGTATTGGAACGATAATTTACGAAAAGAATTTGTTGTGAATATGAAAGCGAGTTGGAAAATTTTTTGTGAAGTGAATCCGCATATTGTCAAAACGATGTCGGTGAGACGTGTTGATACACGAAAAGTTGTGGAAAAGAAAAAATGATGATATTTATAAAAAATTTCTACCCCGTATTGTACCTTACAAAAACGTTACTATAATTATTGACTGTTCGGCGTTGTGGTAGTAGATTGATGTTTTGCGAAAGCTTTTTTTACTCTTGAATTTGGAGACCAAAAGATGAAGACAACCAAAACGATTACGGTATTGATGTTAGGTGTTATTACCTGCTTTGTCATTGTATTGGTATGCGGCGGGTTGGTGACATTTGGCGACGGTGTTGCAGACGGTATTGATCAATCGACGCAACAGCAGGGTGAACCGACACCGACTTCTGACGACCCAAGTACGGCGTATGAAGATTATGGTGAGCCAACGCCTAATGTTGAACTTCCTCCACCGGATACTACGCCCGATGACGACGATGGTGATGATGACGGCGACGGACCAACTTGTAGTGCCACTGATTAATACTTTCCCTGTAATTTCTCGTATTGTGTGAAGCTAACCTAACCCCCAACAAACAAAAGTACCATGATGACTAACGCTCGCTTTATTCAAAGCCGTTCTACGGTTTTATTGGGACTGATTTTATCAGTCGTTATGACTTGCGGAGTTACGTTTGGCGATATTCTCAACGACGAAGACTCATTGACACCTGCGGCGTTTGCGGATAGTGACGATAGCGTTTTTGCCGCCACGACTTCTGACCCGATACTTCTTCATCGCGGTACTGTTTTGGAAACGTCAACTGATTTGTCGTTCGATACTCCGATTGGAACTTGGGAACATACACGAACTTATCAGAGCGGTTTACGTTTGCAACAAAATGTGAACGACAAACGCGATGTTCAAGGGCAGCAATGGCTCAGCGGTACAGGTTCGCGTGTACTCACAAAAATCGGTGATAACATCCGTCTGACACGAACGGCATCTAATAGTCGTGTGTTTATGTTTGATAACGATAAGTACGTTCCGCCAGCCGGACTTGATGCGTCGCTTGTCAAACGCGGTGCGGACGCGACGGAGGAATTTGTTTTGACGTTCAACGATTCCGGTTCTGTCTATATATACTATGGTTTTCATTCGTCAGTCGCGGAGGCGTTGCGCGGCAAACTCAAAGAGAAGTCGAATCTGAATTATCAAGCGGCGAAGTTGGCGGGCGAGCGTTATACTTATGACGACGGTGGCGTGCTTGTTTCCGTTACAACCGCCGAACCGCAGTCGTATTATATCAAGTATTCATACTCAAAGACCGAACAAAATATAAATCGTCTGACACGTATCGAAGTTTTCGCTGGTGACAACACTGCTCTTAAATTTGCGCAATCCGAGTACACGTATTACGAATTTCTTCCGTTGCCCAACGAAGATGTTGGCTCATTCGGCGACTTGATTCAGGTTAAAACGTCAATTCTCTTGTCGGACAGAAAAAACTGGAATACGAAAACAATACAGTATCGTTACTATCGTTCGGAGAAGGATGGCGGCTTCAATCATCAGGTCAAGTACGTTCTCGAAGCAGACGCGGTTGAACGAATTTTGTCCAGTAATGTTGGATTGAAAAATTCTGAAAATATTTTAACGAAGTCAGACGCGGACAAACTTCAATCTGGTCATACAATAAAAGATTACGCGTCGCGTTCTTTCACGTACAACAAAGAGACGATTGACACGAACAAAGAAATCGCGACGGTTTGGGGTAACGAAAATCTTGTGCAAAAGTATGGCAATAGCGAAGTAAACCGCATAACGCCTGTTGGTCGAGTTAAAACGGAAACGGTTAATTCGAGTTGCGTTTCGTGCGGCGGCGTGACGAAGACTTACTACTATATTAATGTGTCGGAAATTCCGCAATGGCGAATTCGTGGGTTCGATAACGTTGTTGTTCACGTAATCATTGAAGATTTGCAAGACGCTGATGGTGTTCCGCAAAAGCGAACGATTTACGGTTTACACAATCGCGGTAACGAACTACGGAAAATCGAAATTGAAAATCCGACAGCCGAAAAACTTAACGTGGTCGCAACATCAATAATCGAAAACTCGGCAAGTCAACCAGTTGAGGTGCGTTCGCCCGATGTTCACGCATTGATTGATAGCAACGAACTAGTCGCGAAGTTTTTGAATCCGTACAACGAAAAGACAAAGAAAAGTGAA
>JAITST010000461.1 GCA_031287585.1 Planctomycetaceae bacterium
TTCACTTTATCGGCTTCACGTTTGACTTTCAATGTCTTGTGAAACCGTTTCAGTGCAAAAATCTCGCTGTCCGGTAACCGATAGTCCTCCATCACTGACTCCATTGACATAATATAACATATTCAATGAAATTAGGAAATACCAGTTTCTAAGTGACTACGGGATACCTTGTCATTTTCGATCGGCGGAGTGAAGACAAAAAATTACCATGGGAACAGCGGATTATTTGGAATGTTGAAGGTGCCGTAATCGTGATAGGTTGCTGAACGCCGTTTGCCCGAATCTTTGCCGGACGTGCGGTATGTTTTTCATAACGCATTGTGTCGTTGAGAAAAAATTGATACAATATCAAGTTAGCAACAGTGAACGGTTACAAATAAATAAGTAATGAGAGATATGCATATGCCTTTCGTGTTTTTTTTGATGACCCTATTAATTATTTCGGCAATATTTATTGGTACAGGTTACTTTACGGTCATTGTGTGGATTCCTTTTCTTTCCTGTGTAAACTTATTTTTGTTGAATTACTATTTATCTAGTTTGAGTAAAGATTTTTTAATAATTGTCAATGGTTTATTAATGTTATTAGAAACAGATTTCCTTATGTTGACGATTAACTATGGATGCAACAAAATAATCGCAATCTTGCGGACGCGGGTTTGACTTGCTCATTTCACGGCGACAAAATGTTTGTCGATGTTTAACTCTTTTGCCGCAATTCCCAGCGCCAACCCAACAAGATCGGAAAGATAATAAACCGGTAATCCAATTCTTTGACCAAGTTTCTTTTCGACGGCAGATTGTTTCATATCCAAATTGACATGACACATCGGACACGCAACAACCATACAGTTGGCACCGTGGTTTTTCGCGTTGAGCAAAATCTTTCCGGTCAAGTCGAGAATCACGGAATCGTCGGCAAGCGTCAATCCCGCTCCGCAACACTCGGTCTTGTTATTCCAATCGACCGGTTCCGCTCCGAGCGTTTGCAGCAGCGTTTCCATTGATTGCGGGAATCGCAAGACCGGATGCGATGCTCCGCGAATGCTGAATTGTCTGTTTTAACATCGTGTAATAGCGAGTATTGACCCGGAGGTTATCAAGTTCAATGTGAAAGCCACACCGCCAATTCTAACTATTTTACCCAATCTACGCAAGGGCAAAAAATACTTGTGATAATACTTTTGCTTGCGGGACTATGATTTGATTAGGCATCTTCTAAAAACCACTTTCAAAGGGCTGTCCCTGCGGGGCAAGTAGGTAGGAACGTTGCATACAACGACACCGTCGGCTGAAGCCGACGGCAATACAATCGTTTCAACGTATTTCCGTCGGTTTTAACCGACGGTGGTGTGAGGTGTACCTTATTACATCATTCCAAACTCGGTATCACAATCTTCCCGTCCCTTTGTGCTTCAAGGGTTTCAAATTCGTAGGCACCGTAGAAGTCGGCATTGTTGTCAAGCCATAGAGAGATTGCTCTTTGTTCTTGCGCCGACAACGTCACGTCATAGTGTCCCTTTTTCAGTAGTTGCCAGAGCGGTGAGGCGTTGGCTCCGAATTGGTTGGGAAATGTTCTTGATGTTGTGAACGGGTTGTGCGCTCCGCCGTGCGACGGAAGCGGGTCTTTCCATTTTAAGTTCCACTTTGGCGACGGCGTGTAAACGTATGGGGCTAGGTTTACATACGACTCGAAGAAATGCTTCGTCAGTTTCGTCTTCATTTCGCCGCGTCCCAGCCGAAACGTTTTACCAGCATCGGCTTCTTTATCGTGGCAGTCAACGCAATGTTTATCCCAAATCGTCTGTACCAACGTCGGATAGTTGAACGGATTCGAGCCGGGCATTTCCGGTTTGATAACTGACGGCTTTTTGCTGCGAAACGCCGTCGGGAATGATGCCGGTCTTGCCGTGCCGCGTTGACGACCTTCGTGACAACCCAGACACGTCAACGTTTCACCCGGTTTAACATACGTCGCACTCCGCATCGTTTGAACCGCAACACCGTTCGCATCCAACGCCTGAAAATAAACCGACACATTCACCGGTACTTCAAACCTCGCGCTGCCGTCCGGCTCAACCGGTACCGTTCCCAACACCTTCCTCGCGCCGTTTTCCGCGCCGTAACCAATCCAAGGGTCATTCGCGTTCCACGTCGTCTTCGGCAAAACCTGCACGACACGCAGTTCCTTGATTTCCGTACCTTCGGGGAACGGACGGTTTGTATCGTAAACATTCGTCACACCAATAACACCAGTCTTCGGTACTTCGGCGGTTTCACTATACGAAACGAAGTTTGGCGGCAAACCAACCAGCGATTGGTGCAACACAACCGGCGGCTTCTGACGCGGCTTCATCGCAATCGGACACTGACACGAAATTTCATAATCGCGGTACAACAAAATTTTGTTACCGAACGAATCGAGCAAGTAGATTCCAAAATTATTGTCGTGTCCTTTATTCATCTTGCTGAATGGGTCGTATGCGACGAGATAAAAATCTTCGTTAATCGGAAACGGCTGCCCGTAATTCGACGCGTCACGATGCGATGCGCATTCAACTTCGGGGAACGGTTGTTCAGGTGTAACACGCCGTATCGGTTTCATCGGGTCGCCGCCTTCCTCGTCGTCTGGAACATTCGGGTCAAGCAAAATAATCGAACCGAAGTATTGCGAATGATGACCTTGCGCGGTACCAACCAACTTTTGCGAATCAGGGACTTGACGGAACGATGTTTCAAAATGAGGACGTGAACGTTCGGATTCCGAATAGTTCCCCTGAATCGCACGCGGATTACGTCCATCGGGCGTTGTTATCCACGGATGATGTGCCTGATTGAAACCTCTGTCAACATAATCCCAACGTGTATAAACAATCATCCCGTTACGGTCAACCATCGGTGCCCACTCGTTCGTCTCGTGCGGACTTAACATCGTAATGTCACCACCGTCGGGTAACATCGAATGAAGTGTGTAACTCGGACAAGGTCTCGCGTGACAACGACCGTAGCCGCCGCGCCGTTCGGAGATGAACGCGACTCGTCCGCTCGGCAGATAACACGGGTCAATGTCGTTCCAATTTCCGTCAGTCAGTTGAACGAGGTTCGTGCCGTCGGTATTGATTTCAAACAAATGATAACAGTTGTTTTCAGTCCACGTGTAAGAGTGACGCGGCTCGGTCGTGTCGGCGGCTGCGAACATAATTTTCGTCCCGTCAAACGAAAGTTCGGGAGCGAGGAAGCCCCACGACTCGTCGATAGTTTTACCTTTCAAACGTTGGTCGTTACTGACAACACTTTTTTCGGTAAGGTTTACCAACTTACGTTTTGCGGGGTCGAAAGCGTTTTCAAGGACGAACAAACCGCCGCCGGAAACCGCGTGAAAACCGAAAAACTGGTCAACCATGTGATTGCCCTGCTTTTCCGGTTCCGGCGTGTAATGACGTTTGATAAATAAAATGTTTGAGAAATCGAGGAGCGGATTTTGTAACGCGATTCGTTCACGCAGCGCGACAACTTTCGCGAAAGCGTCTTTGGAGTTGATCCTTCGCAAACCAAGAACCACTGACCATTGACTATCCAACTCGTTCAACTCTTTCGTTTCTTCTTCAAACTTCGGTGCGCCGGGAATTGTTTTGAGATGTTCGAGCAACGCTTTTGTTCGACGCAGAACGACATCGACGGGGTCTTTGTCGGTCGGCAGGAAAGTTGATTCGGGACGTAACGCCTGTGCCGCACGGTTTTCGGGAATGCCCGTTTTGAGTTCCTGTTCTAACGCCGCGAACTCGCAATCGACTTCGTTTGTACGGTCAATAACATTACCATTTGCGCCGCGTATCGTCGCCGCAACTTTAATAGTTTGAACTTTCGCCAGAGCGTTTGATTGTTCAAACGTAATTTTAGCGTCAGCCCAGTCGGTATGGTCGTGTCCGTAACCTTCAACGCCGGTATCAACAGTAAGCCGCAATTGTTTGTCGGCGGCGGTAAACGGAACTTCGCAAAGTTTCGCCTCCTGTTTCCCCTGCATAAAACCGCTGCGCCATACAATTTTTGAATCAACGCTAACAAGAAATTCGGCGTGACCGTTCGTACCAACTTCGTCATCAATACCGACCATCGCGGTAAAAGAACCGTCAACACCGGGCAAAGAAACAACAATCTCGCCTGGCGCGTGATGTCCGACACCCCGCTCGAATTTTTTACCGGCAATCGACAGCGGATTCCCATCCACAGACTTTCGGGCAAGAGTACGATTCCAACCGCAGGAAGTTTTGGATAAATCAAGTTGGTCAATAAAAACAGTTTCGGCGTTTACGAGAGTAACAAATCCGAAACAAACGATAATGGTGACGATAAAGTGTTTCATTGTTTTTTGAGAGAAAAAGGGTGATGGATAAAAAGTGAAAAACACTGATTGGTATATTGTATCAAATTGTTAGGACGACGTAAAGCCCATAGGCATACCGAACACGATTGAAAATTGTTTGTGTCGTGATGTATTCATAACCAAAATGTTGGTTATGAATCATTGAACGTTACTACAGAGAATCCTTACCACTACGGGGTAAGGATTTCTTGTCAACATCTATCAAGTGGTAATGTAAGTAACGCAATTTTCAACCGTGACAAGTATAGTACCAAAATTTATTTGTATTTTGAAATATCGACCGTAAGTGTCGTCCCCGATTTTTCTACACTAATTCTAATCGGTGTTGTTTGAGCATTTTCCAATACTTCCGGGACTTCCCGCGGCATTGCGTCCATTTTTTTTGCTCTTTCCTGTTTGTACGCTTCGGCTTCTTCCGGTGACATCGCTCGTTTTTCAGCGTCGGTTTTCGTTTCTGGAACAACAGTGCCTTCGATTATAATAACGCGGGCATCACCTGCCGGAACTCCTTTGACTTCGTAAGAAGCAAAAATGGATTTCATTTGAGCGATACCCGACTGGTCTGTAACCCCTGTAACAGTTATTGAACCTTGTGAATCGTAAATCAATTTGACGGTTGCGTCACAAACCGGACGCTCACCATCTTTGACCGTTACTGTACAAGGAAAAACGTCAGGAAATCCAGTCGGTTTATTGTTACAACCAACGAATACCAATGAACAACAAAGAACGAAATGAAAAACAAAAAATTGATAATACATAAATTTAACTTTCTTTTTGTGTTATGCCGGAGACTACGTTATGTTTCGCCGCCGGCTTTGGTTAAGTATTGTTAAATGTTCAAGGTGTTGCTATCGCTTCACCTCCATTCATTGAACCGTAAGCACCGATAATGCCAAACGGTGACGCTCCCTTCAATTCAGTCGGCGCGGCAGAGGCACTCAATCCGCTGGTACCCGCTGTTTCGCAATTCGTTGTTTCGGAGATGAAACGAACAGAGCCGTCACCCAAAGCGGCGTTGGCTCCGCCCGTATGATAACTGCTCATCGTGACCAATGCGCTTCGTTCCGACCAATACGCTAATGACCCCGACGCTGGTCCTTGTGTGCTGCACGCTGGCGCATTCGGGGGTAAAACGGCGGAGAACGTGGCGTAAACATCCCACGCGTCACCCCATCGGCAACCAATGGAATTGCAATCAACATCAACGACACCGGTACTCGTACCGCCAACATAACCGCCTGATAATCGCGTGTCAAAACAAATTTTACCAGTCAGCGTTGACGGGGTATCACTTTTTGCCGCTTTGACAGATGCAATCGAACCGCGAATGTCTCCCTTCACTCCGGAATTTTGGCTCAAATTGGATGCCTGACAAACCTCACCAATAAGAAATGTGTTACTGGTACCGTCACTCATTGATTCAAGACCGTGTCTTGCCTTGTTTTCGTGGCAGAACGGTCCGCGAGTTCCGGGACCGGTTTCCCAGTCAGTCCAACAATCGCCAACACTGCAACGATAATTACTGGGACCTATGCTATTTGCAACCCGGTTGTCATCGGAACGCAAGTCTGACGGACAGACAAAGACCGCAAACATTTGTCGGAAAGCACCAGAAGCACTATATGGATTGTAATTGTTTGATTTTACTTCATCGTAGGCAGAAGTCATTTCAATGAAAGGAAGAATCGCCACCGTCCACGCAAACCTTGGACCTAGTGAGGGACCATTTGGCGGTATTTTGTTGTGAACATCATGGAAGTTGTGGACTCCAAGTACCAACTGTTTCAGATTATTCGTACACGCCATTCTCCGTGCCGCTTCACGCGCCGCCTGAACAGCGGGAAGCAACAGAGCGATCAAAACACCTATGATCGCAATCACGACCAAAAGTTCAACAAGTGTAAAAGCATATCTCAATGAGGTATGATATTTTTTGTATTGAGTCATCATGATAAAGTCTCCTTAAAAGAGTATGTGAAAATTATGTAACAAGAATCAACGTGCGGGTGCGCGGCTTTTTACGGCTTTGCCCGCTTCGAGAACAAACGATGGATTGGCGGACCCCACTTCGATTTCCAACGGAGTAGTTTCGTAATCCCGATATTTTTCTTCAACGAGGTAATAGACAACCTCGACCGTAGCCGGTTTCCCTTCAAATGTTGAAGGTTCTTTTTCCGTAGCGGTTTTTTGTACAATAACTTTGTACTTTCCTTCAATAGCCCCTTTATACAGTCCTTGTGTAAACAATACGGCTTTTCCATTCGCATCCGTACTTCCAGATGCGTTCCATTGTGAACCGTCAACTGGCTGCGCAATTACAACAGCATCCGAAAGCGGTTGACCGTCTTGCGTGACAACGATTTCACACGGAAAAAGTTTGGGCATTCCGTCCGGTGTTTTGGTGCCTGTGCAACCTAAACAGGAAAGAACAAGGAAAATAACTGGTAAAAAACGTGAGCACATAATCGTGAATTGAGTTAAAGGTTAGATAAAACAACAAACGGACAATTACAATGATTTGCTTTCCTTACACGCCGGAGTTCCAATTGCTCCCCAGACACCATAAGGACTTTCACCGACGTTGACTTGTTTGGCTGATGCGCCTTGACAATCAATGGTATCTGAAACGAATTTGCCGGAACCGTCGAAGTAAGCGACATTCACTCCGCCCGAATGATTACTCTGTGCCGAAAGAACTTGAAAACTGTCTTCCGCCTGCTCATTGGTCACGCCGTTTTGGTGTGAACACGACGGCGAGTTTGGCGGTAAAACGGTATGGAAACCGCCGTAGATACCGCGTCCATCGAAAGCCCTGCCTCCGCGAACATTGGAATTGTAAGAACCGTCGTCCATGGCGTTATTACTAGGGAGAACAGGATTGACCGATGCCTTGAAAACGGTACGATTCCCGGCATCGGTCAATGCACTGAAACCGCACACGCTAATCGGACCTCCGGCGGTACTATCCGGGCTGGTAACTTTCGCGAGGTTACCGCGAACCTTACGTCCGCCTATTTCTGTACCAATAATCAATTCGCTGACAGCGAGAGTATTACTGGTACCGTCGATAATGAAATCAATTCCTCTCCATGTACCAATAATAAAAACTAAACGGGAACTGATTTGTTTGGTTGCGGTGTTCGTGATACTTTTTCCGTGATCGTACATACCATCGCCGAAACAAAACGCATAGTTGGTTGGGCAATAACGAACCTCTTTTCCGTTACCGTCGGAGGGACAAAGAAAAGTGGCAAGTTTGAAATCAACGGTAGGGTCAGGTGCCCATGGATCACCTTTGACGTGATTTGCAACGATATTGTCGTATGCGGCGGTCTGTTCGTAGAAGGGTAATATACGGAATCCCGGTCCCCAAAGTTCGGTCGCATAAACGAGACCATCGATTGTTCGTGGCAGCCCTAACTTTGAACGTTGCGACGGGAATTTTTTGTGAATATCATGATAATTTTGCAACGCCAACGAGATTTGTTTGACATGATTAGCACACTGCATACGCCTAGCCGCCTCACGGGCGGCTTGCACAGCGGGCAAGAGCAGAGCGATCAGAACGCCAATAATGGCGATAACTACGAGAAGTTCAACCAAAGTAAAAGCCGAGCGAGAAGAGCAATCGCGGCATTTACCGTA
>JAITST010000463.1 GCA_031287585.1 Planctomycetaceae bacterium
ATAACAACATTTACTGTTTCGAGTTCAAACTAAACGCTACCGCCGATGAAGCGTTACAACAGATTAACAGTAAAGAATACACGTTACAATGGGACTGCAAGGGTAAAAAAGTTTACAAAATCGGTGTGTCGTTCGATTCAATAAAACGTAACATTGGCGAGTGGAAGATTGAAACCATTCACGGTGAAACGTAGAAGATTGTCAAAATTTTGCCGCAACACATAAACTTATCTAAAAATGCAATTTGAATTTTCCAGACCATATTGTTTATTGTTATTACTGCTGATTAGTTTGCTTTGGCGGTATTGGCGTTGTTTGGTTCGGTTTTCTTTTTTACAGCGAGCGGCGGCGTTGGTAGTTCGTTTTTCTATTCTTATTTTACTTGTATTTTCGGCGGCTGGATTTACTTTTTTGCTGCCGTCGAATGAGGCGATGCTTGTTGTTTTGGTTGACAACAGTTTGAGTATTGACGACGATGCCCGAAATTTTGCGGACAACTATATCAAGCACATTGAAGCATTTGCACGTAATCGTCCGGTTGTCGTTGTTCCGTTCGCCGGTAAAACGAACGCCGATGCCGATACTACCCGTGAAACGACCGACATCGCAACCGCACTCGTTACCGCGGCGGCGTTGGTGCCAGCAGGATATGTGCCGGAGATTTTGTTGCTATCGGACGGTAACGAGACAGTCGGCGATTCGCTAACGACGGCGTTACAACTGAACATTCCCGTTCATAC
The DNA here is from genome assembly GCA_031287585.1 of Planctomycetaceae bacterium. Classification (GTDB taxonomy): domain Bacteria; phylum Planctomycetota; class Planctomycetia; order Pirellulales; family Thermoguttaceae; genus UBA8133. Next base: position 741 of record JAITST010000463.1, read on the forward strand.
ATTTCCGTTATATTCTCACAGCAAACCCGAAATCGAGTTGTACAAACTAAACGTGCCGCCGAACGCGCGAGCCAGTGAGCCGTTCAATGTTGACGTTGTTGTGCGCAGCAATCACGATTGCGAGGCGGTTGTTTCGTTGTTTCGTGATGATTACAAAGTTGGTGAACAAACGATAAACATTCGTAGTCATATCAACAATGACAAAGGCGAATACACCGCTTACTACGACAATGTTCTCACGTTCCAACAAACCGCAGGCGACGAGCGGCAGATAACGTTGTTCGCGGCTGTCTCAACCGCGAACGATACGTTCACCGAAAACAACACCGCTACGAGTGTTGTATCTATTGACGGTAAACCGCGTGTGCTGTTACTCGAAGGCGAACAACGTTCCGTTCGCGAGTTCACGGCAGCGATGAAAGAACAAGGAATCAACGTTGACGTTCGACCGGCGGAAGGTTGTCCAAAGACACTCGACGAGTTTGACAAATACGACGCGATAATGTTTTCGGACGTACCGGCATCGTCACTCTCGTACTCGCAGATGGACTTGTTGCGGCATTACGTTCGCGACTTGGGCGGCGGATTCGTGATGCTCGGCGGCGAACAGTCGTTCGGTCTCGGCGGCTACTACAAAACGCTGGTCGAAGAAGCGTTGCCGGTACGTTGCGATTTTAACAAGCAACGTGAGAAACCGTCGCTCGCAATTTGTTTGCTCATTGACCGCTCCGGCTCAATGGGCGGCGAAAAAATTGCGATGTCGAAGGAAGCCGCGAAAGCGACTGTCGAATTGCTCACGCCGCGCGACTTCATTTCAGTTGTTACGTTCGACCATCAATGTACGGTCGTTGTACCAATACAATCCGCGTCGTCAACATCGGTAATCAATTCATCAATCGCGACAATCGAAGCGGCGGGCGGTACAAACATTTATCCGTCACTCGAAATCGCATACGAGCAACTAACCAAATCGTCCGCCAAAATCAAACACGTCATCTTGCTCACAGACGGTTACAGCGAACAGACCGGCGACTACGCAGCCGCAGTACGAAAGTTGACGAGCGCACAGATAACGGTTTCGACGGTCGGTATTGGCAGTGCTGATAACAAGTTGCTGGAACAAATCGCGTCACTCGGTCACGGCAAACATTACGTTGTCGAGAATCCGCAAACGATACCTCAAATTTTCGCGAAGGAAACAATCGAAGCGAACAAGTCCGCAATCGACGAAACGCCGTTCGTGCCGATATTGGTTACGCCGAATGAGACGGTGACGGGTGTTGATTTGTCAAACGCCCCGCCGCTGCTTGGTTTCGTTTCGACACGTCCGAAAGAGACAAGCCAAACAGTTTTGGCAACCGAAACAGGTGAACCGTTGCTAACGTTTTGGCGTTACGATTTAGGAGTCACGGCAGCGTTCAGTTCGGACGTGAAGAGTCGCTGGGCAGCGGAATGGTTGACGTGGAACGATTTCGCAAAACTATGGTCGCAAGTGTTACGTTACACAATGAAAAAAATACAAACGCGGGGAACAAACGTAGAACTAACGCAAAACGACGGACGCTTGCAGGTCACGATTGATATAGTTGACGACACAGAGAATTTCATAAATAACGCAACCGGAAGTATAACAGTAATCCGTCCGAACCTAACGCAAGAGCAAGTAGAGTTGAAAGCCGCAGCACCCGGACGTTACGCGGCAGACATAACAACGTCGGAATTGGGAAGTTATAATATAAGGTTTGAAGTCAAAGGCGGTGATAAATTGCTGCTATCGCAAAACCGCAGCGTCACAATTGGTCATCCCAAAGAATTGAATCTAACTCCAACAAACGAAGCACTGCTAAAAAATTTATCAGAATCAACAAAAGCCGTTTACAAACCAAACCCAAACCAACTGCTAACCCAAACCAAAACAACTCACCACCCAAGACCGGTCTGGAAATATCTATTGACAATTGCGGCAATAATGTTGGTAATAGATGTGTTGCTGGGAAGGATAAAAATTTTGTGAACGAGGATACGAAAGCCGTAACCTTTCACAGATATTTTTCATCATTCTGAAAAGGCAGTGAAATTGCGAGTAATTACGTCACTTTGTATTGCTCTTTCAGAACGAAGAAAAATCTGCGAACATTTACCTATTTTTTCTCACTCGCTTTTTCCTTCTCTTTCACTGTCAATCTGAACGCACCTAAAAATCTGTTGCCGTTAGTGAATACATCGAATGTGTACGCTCCGGCGTGTGTG
>JAITST010000295.1 GCA_031287585.1 Planctomycetaceae bacterium
GTCTATGAACAGTTTTGAGCCGACTCCTTTTGCCCAGAGCGGTACTATCGCGTTGGTGTGTCCGCCGCTTGCGTATTGTACTCCGGCGAAGTTGCCCGCTCCTTTGTTCTCAACAGGAACGAATCCGTTGAACGTGTCGCCTTCATCGAAGTTGCCGTTATCGTTTTCGTCTTCGTATGTTCCCGGTCCCCAAATTGCTCCCGTCGCGTGGTCGGCTGTTACTATCAACAACGTCTCGTCCCACGAACTATTCTCTTCAACCCACTTACAAACCGCTTCAATCGCTTTCATAAACGCGACATGTTCGTATGATGCGTGCCGAATGTTTCTCGCGTGGTTGCCGTGGTCAATCGCACCGCCTTCAATCATAATTACAAACCCCTTGTCGCCCTTCTTCGCGAGTATGTCCAACGCCTCAATTGAGAGGTCGGTTAGCGTCGGGATTTTGTCGATGATGTCGAGGTCTTTAATTTTGTATATCTTCGCGAATGCTGCTTTCGCTTTCGCCTCATCCGTCTTGTCGTTCGTCACAAAGCCGTCCACCGCCGGTATATCGCCGCGTGACGGAACAATGTGAACAAACTTACTACGTTCAAGCACCGGCTTCGACGACTCCGCTTCAATCTTCTTCCAGACTTCTTCGGAACCGACATACTTGTACGGGTCTTTGTCGCTACCACTGTCAAACGCCGGATGCGGATGTCCTGCCCCCGTAATGACAGACAACGGGCTTTTCTCATACATCTCAGTAAAAATCTCTGGGTAGTTACCACGCTTTTCGTTGTGAGCGGAAAAGCCCGCTGGAGTTGCGTGACTTGCTTGCACCGTAGTTACCACCCCGGAAACTCGACCGGTTTTAGCGGCGATTTCGGGCAAAAGGACGAGCGGTTGTTTGGTATCAGACATACCAATACGACCGCTAATTGTTTTCGAGCCGGAGTGTAACGCGGTAGAAGCGGCTGCGGAATCTGTCGTCGTTGAACTCGGACCAGCGTCTGTACCTTTCGCCGATTTCCAGAACAATTCAGGGTCGTAACCGCGTTCGCCAGCAGGAATCGGTACGCCTCCCTTGCGTTGCGCGAAAGTAGTCATACCAACGTGAACCGGAAACGAGTCAACACTCTGTTTCCCAAGTTCGCCGTAACGGTAGTAACTACCGGCAATATGACTGTTAAATCCCATTCCGTCGCCAATCATAAGAATAACATTCTTCGCTTTGGGGGTATCCGCGGCAAAACAAAACTGCGGTGCCAACAATAGCAGGACAATAAATGGTGCAATACGTTTCATAATGTAACTTTCTTTGTTCAGAAATTTTGAAATTGGTAAAATTGGAAACGACAGTGTTTCCAAAAACAACGCATAATCGTAACACATTACGTTTACGGTGTCAACATAAACCGAACACGATTGAAAATTGGTAAGTCACCGTAAAACAATGAAACGCTCTTTACATAGCAATAGACAACGGGGTCTTCTACCTATCACTATACAGGTAACGTTTGAAAATTGCGTTAATTACATTACCACTTAATAGATGTTGAGAAAGAATCCTTACCCCGTAAGGGGTTGCGTTGTTTCTTGACGACAAGTGTCACCCGATACGTTTGATGTTCCATAATCAACAAACATTTTGAGTTACGATTACATCGCGGCACAAACAATTTTCAATCGTGTTCAGACAGAAAAAATCTGGACGAGTTATTCTCTGATAGATACTAACTGTTCACAAAGAGTATGTACGTTCACTATGAAAGGTCAATACAAAGCGTCCCCGTCGGTTTTAAGCGACGGTGCCGCTGGTGAAAGAAAATATAAAACGTGTTAGAACTGTTTACCCAATTGCGGGCGGAATGCCCGCTTTTTTAGAATTGTATGAACGCCACGAACTAATCTACGTACAATTTTTTTATCCTGTTCACAATCGCCGTGTGCATTTGGCTTACGCGGCTTTCTGATAGGTCTAGGGTCATTCCTATTTCTCTCATTGTCATATCTTCGTAGTAGTACAGGATGATTATCAGCCGTTCCGTTTTCGACAGACCGCGAGTGAACGCACGGATTAGGTCGTCTTTTGCCATTCGCTCGGTTGGGTCTTCGCTGCGGCGGTCGGCTATTACGTCTATCTCGCGGATGTCCTTTGAACTGTCACTCTCGCAACAGCGTTTGTCCAAACTCGTCAGATTAACGTCGTGCGATTCCGCAAGCAGTTGACGCACCTCTTCGAGCGAAACCTGCATATACTCCGCAACTTCTGTATCAATCGGCTTACGTCCGAGATGTGTTTCGAGTTGTTTGTAAGCGTCGTTCAATCGTGTCGTTTTCGTCCGTACCATTCTCGGTACCCAATCCATCGCGCGTAACTCGTCGATGATTGCACCTTGAACACGGTTCATACAAAACGTTTCAAACTTAACACCGCGTTCGAGGTCAAACGCCGCTATCGCCGACATTAAACCGAAGTTACCAGCCGAAATCAAATCGGCAATGTCAACTCCGTCGGGCAAACGTGTTATGATACGTTTAGCACGGCTTTCAACGAGCGGCATATAATGTTCAAACAGTCTGTTACGGAGTTCGTTGGTCGGATTCGCCTTATACTCACGCCACAACGCAGTTGTCTCATTGCCGAGTTCAACCGTCCTATCCGCAACCATCATATCCACATCCATATCCATAACCGCCACGCCGCTTGAGACTGTATCGAGCGGCGACGGTATCACGCCGCGTCCCTGATGGAACGATTTACTATCGCGAACCGAAGGTCGTCTTGTCATAGTTTCTGTCATACAAACGCTCCGAAAAAGTATTTATTACATTTGTTGGCAACAATCGAGTTACCGTCAATTGGCTGTAAGGTTACTGAATTTTGCCGTTTTTGAAAAGAGCAAAATTTCAAATTTGTGGGAATTTTTACTATCTGCACACTGTTTTTTTACCGCGAATGCACGGAAACACGAAGAATGCTATAAATTTTAGATTTTAGATTTGTGATTTTAGATTGCAATGTATGTTGTGTTGGCGAAAACATTACATTACAAATAATCTAAAATCTAAAATCCTTTTCTTCTTTTTTGCTTTCGTGGTTCATCTATACAAATCGCGGTAGCAACCCCTGTTGCAAAGTCCGCGTTCTACGTCATAATTATACGTATCACACGGCGCGGACTGCCGCTCCGTATCGAATCGGTTGTTGTTTGAAAATTGGTTTAGCATTACGTCATTGCAAACTATCATTGTCAAACTTATAAAATACTTCGTACTCTTCCTACATTAACTTGTTTTACTCACAGAAAGGAACAAATGGCTTACGATATAACTTTGATTACAGGCGACGGAGTCGGTCCCGAACTCGCGGCGGCGGCTCGTCAGTGCGTTGACGCGACGGGAATTAAGGTAAACTGGGATATTCAGGAGGCAGGGGTTGACGTTATGGAACGTCTCGGAACACCGCTCCCCGACTCCGTTATTGAGAGTGTTAAGCGAACAAAGTGTGCGCTAAAAGCACCGATAACAACGCCCGTTGGTACCGGTTTTCGCAGTATAAACGTACATTTACGGCAGGCACTCGGACTTTACGCTTGCTTACGTCCGTGCAAGTATTATCGCGGTGTCCGTACTTTGTACGACAAAAATCCGGTTGACCTTGTTCTCGTTCGCGAGAATACGGAAGACTTGTACGCGGGAATTGAGTTTGTGAAAGGCGAGCCAGCAACACACGAATTATTCGATGTAATCAACAAACTCAGTTCGTCGAAAAAAATTCCGACTGGTCGTGATACAACCGGTATATCTATAAAACCTATCAGCGTAGAAGGCACGGAACGTATCGTGCGGTACGCATTCAACTACGCGCGTGAGAACAAACGGCGGCACGTGACGGCAGTTCACAAGGCGAACATTATGAAACATACCGACGGTCTGTTTCTCGAAGTTGCCCGTAACGTCGCGAAGGAATATAGTGACATCGCGTTTGAAGACCGTATCGTTGACAATATGTGTATGCAACTCGTTCAGAAGCCGGAATTATATGATGTGCTGGTATTGCCGAACTTGTACGGCGACATATTAAGCGACCTCGCGGCGGGTTTGGTAGGCGGGTTGGGGGTAGCACCGGGGGCAAATATCGGACCCGCCGGAGCGGTATTCGAGGCAACGCACGGTTCCGCACCGAAGTATAAGGGACAGAATAAAGTAAACCCGTGTGCGTTAATCCTGTCGGCGGTACTGATGTTGCGTCACTTGAAAGAAACCGAAGCCGCTAACAAACTTGAAAACGCGGTAGCAAGTGTAATCGCCGAAGGGAAAAATGTAACGTATGATATGAAAGCCGACCGCGACGACCCGACAGCGGTAGGAACAAAGGAGATGGCGAATGCGATATGCGAGAAGATGGGCAAGTGATGTTGCCGCGATTTTGGCGGTGATTACGTTGGTTGTGACGCAAACAATCAGTTCGGTATCGGTTGCTGGTGAAACGGTAGAGCCGGTAGAAAACGAGTATGCGGCGATGTGCGATACAGTGATTTCTATCGCGCAAAAGTTGGAGGGCAAGGAACGCGCGGATGTATTGATTGCGTTGGCACAACTACAAATTGTCACGGCACATTCTATCGACGACATCAAAGCGGCGATGCGCAATATCGAATCACAGAGCGAGCGTATTACGGCGTTGCGGCGTTTGGCGTTCTTGTCTATCGGGATTGGAGAAAGCGATTTTACTGCGGAGATTGTCGGCTTGTTGACGGAAGAAGACAAAACGCAATCGACATTCGCGGGTTCGCTTGCGTTATTTATGTTGCAGCATAGCGAGACGGCAAAAGCTCCGCTCGCAGACAGTTCGGTACTATTACTTAATAAAACAGAGAATCTGTTTGAAAGTGAAAAACAAAAGTTTGAGTTAATAGTACGGCTTATTGAAGCGGGCGAGTTTCAGGTGTCGGTACGATTGTTGTCAAGTCTCGCAGACGCGGAATTACAGGATGCCGCGAGATATAAATTGTTGCCGCGTTATGTTGTTAGCAGATTAACTCCAACTGTACCGTATGGCAATCCGCCAAAAGAAATTGTTGATTTTGTGGAAAAAAACTTACTTCTATTCGGTACGCAAACGAAACGTGCGTGGGGAATGTTTGCGGTTCTTGGTATGTTTAACTATACGGACAACCAAATTTGGTTCAGCAGAACATATCAGTGCGCTAATGATATCGAAGATGATGAGTATCGTAGTGTGTTGTTACGAAAGTTGGCGAATCATTTTTTTGTTTTTCCCGGTAGAAACGCGGTAATGAGTTTTGTTACGTTTTTAGAAGACGCGGAAAATTCCGCGAGGAAGGTGGAACCGCTCTCACGGCGGTTAGAACTGCTTACGTTTATCGCGGGTATCTACGGTAAATCCAACGCGGCAAAACTCCCGTTGGTACCTGCCGTGTCCGCTAAACAATGTCGGGCGAAGTTTGAAGCATTGATTTGTGAAGTGAAAGAAAACATAAAACTTTCACAACCAGAAACATTATCAAACATACAAAAGATAGTTTTGTTACAAGAGATAGCGCAAGCGAAACGTAAGGAAACAAAAATTGGTTACGTGCTTGGAGAACATTTAGAGGCGGTAAAATTAGCGGCAAACGAACCAAACGGAGCGGAATTGATTACAGAAATTCTATTGCGAATAATAAACCTCTACAAACAAAATGATTCGGATTCAGTAAAAAACGCCGACGAAGACCGTCTGCGATTACCGTTTGAACAATACGAAAGAGAATATTTCACCCCATTCAAAATACCGGAAGATTGCGGATGTTGAGAAAACGACATAATTTCACATATCGCAAAATATCGGATGTTGCGTTATTGGTACCTAGTCACCGTAAAACAATAAAACGTTCTTGACACAGCAATAGACGACGGAGTTTTCTGCCTATCGTTATACAGGTAACGTTTGAAAATTGCGTTACTTACATTACTACTTAATAGATGTTAACAAAGAATCCTTACCCCGTAAGGGGGTAAATCTTGATAACCCCGTGCGGGGTAAGGATTTGTGTTTTTTCTTGACAACAAGCGTCACCCGATACGTTTAATGTTCCATAATCGACATTTTGGGTTACGATTACATCACGACACAAACATTTTTCAGCCGTCTTCAGACAGAAAAAAATCTGGACGAGTTATTCTCTGATGGATACTAAGTAAAGCAAACCGACGGGGTACAGTTACAAATTTTCTAACGTCTTGTAAACTACATTTTCTTAAAATTTTTCCTAGCGTTCACGAGGTAGTGATTAAAATAGGTAAAGTACGCTATCAGCAGCGAAAGCAGTATTACCTTTGATTGTACTGCGGACTGCCGTTTTCCACATATTTTCACAACATACGGTCTTGTGAACGCATTGCCTATTATCGTTAAAATGGATAAAAATTACGGTAAATAATAGTAAAATACAGTACAAATTCTTACGAACTATCGAATGCGGTTTGTTTTAGTGTGAGGTAACTAATAGGTCTGCCGACTATACTACGTATTATACCTGTGCGAGATAAACTATCTTTGCCGCCGGAAAAACAATGCTTTTCAATAATTTCACAACATTACTCCGTTTACAATCGTGACTTATTTATCCACCCAGTTACTCAACAACACGTTTTCGTTTGT
>JAITST010000476.1 GCA_031287585.1 Planctomycetaceae bacterium
TTTCACTGGTGGATGACTCCGCACGATGTTTCCCGAAACAATTTTCTTATCAGTATGCGGCCACTGTTCGCAATTGAAGATATGAAAGAAGTCGAAACATTCTTTCAAAACGATATTGACAGGATCGCCCTTTTTAAGGAAAACCGCTCAATGATAGATTGGCAGAGTACAACAACCACAAACGCAGGTTATATACATATACACGACCGAAATGAAGACGTAAAGGATGACCACATATTTACACGAAGGATTTGTAAAAGTATAATAATAGACTGATGTCCCCTGTATATCGGACGATGTTATTTTATGTCTCCCGCCAAAATTAAGAGGACGATTTTTGCACAAATTGTCGTAACGTGTTTTATACAAAGTTGTTATTGAGTAAAATTATTGTATTTTTTTGATGTTCAAATGTTACTGTACTTTCCCCAAAATCACAATTGAAGCGATTCAAGCTGCCAGGGATAAAAAATTTTGAATAAATGTTATGTTTTTAATAATGGAATCATTTACTTGAAAGTTGTTTACGATGAGAATATATGAGTTTATTTTCTTAAAAACGTGTGTTATTTTTGTCTTGTTGATAATCGTAGCGATATTTGCAATTTTTAATGGAATGCAAAGTCGTTACTATTACACTTTGTACGGTGAAATGCGGATAGTTAATTCCATTAAACAACTTGAGGCATCTTCTAAAAACCTATTGACTCAAAACAACAAACCCCGTAAAATTAGGGACTTGCTGAACGAAATAGTGGAGTTTTTAGATGTTGCCATTATATCGTACACGTTTGAAAATTGTTGACAACGTCGCAGTTGAGAGCAATTTTCAATCGTTACCAGTATCGCATACGGAATCTTCAAACCACCAACGGACAACTTCTTTCCGGACAATTTATCCGTTCAAATTTTGTGTCGAAGATTTTTTCCAAAGTTTGGTTTGGGATTAGTTCTTTTGGATCGCCGTCGTAAACTACTTTACCGGATTTTAATGCAACTATTTTTGTGGCTGTTACAGCGGCTCGGTTTATGTCGTGCGAGATTTCTATTACTGTCACGTTTTGTTGTTCGTGAAAACGTTGTAATAACTTTGCTATCTCCTGTTGATGTCCTACATCTAAAAACGTCGTTGGCTCGTCCAGTAATAACAAGTTCGGTTCTTGTGCCAACGCCGCGGCTAACAAAACCTTTTGCCGTTCGCCGCCGCTCAACGTTTCCACCTTCCTGTCCGCGATGTCCGCGACACCAACATCGTTCATCACTCGTTCCACGACCTCGCCATCGTACTTACTCGCCGGTATCAGCGGCTTCTGATGCGGGTAACGTCCCATCTCGACAATCTGCCGAACCGTAAACGCGAACCCAACCTCCGGCAACTGTTGCAAGTATGCGACCTGCGACGCTATCGCAATCCGTGAGAGCGAAACGATGTCCGCTCCGTTGAGCATAACGTTACCAGCGTTCATTTTCCGCAAACCTAACATCGTCTTCAACAATGTTGTCTTGCCCGACCCATTACGCCCGATTATCACAACGTACTCGCCAGCATTCACGTCAAATGTAACACTGTCGAGCAAGTGCCGTTTCCCGACAACAACTGAAACGTTGTCGATGGAGATTAACGGTAGCGTCATTATGGTTTCCCGAATTGAATCTGACCTGAACGGTGCGGCAAGTTCTTGTACAGTTCGGGGTTAATCGTCGTGATACGAACGCTCTGACCAGCCGCCAAAACTTCCGCGCCTTCAACAACCGTCTTCGCACCCGGCACCAACAATTTCTTTCCCTCGTCCGTCTCCGGCTCAACCGCGTAAATCTCAACCGCATCCGCAATTATCATCACCGGTACTGGAGTCGCAATGTACGTTTGCTCGGAATTTACCGAACTCGTCGGGGCAGCAATCGCCCGTTCTGTTGTCGATTCATCTACCGGCTCTTCCTCGGTCACAACCCAAACAACCGCGCCATCTGGACTTTCGATTACCGCGTCTTTCGGTACAACAACACCTTCACGCGGGTCGTCAGTCGGAACAAACGCTGTCGCACTCATTCCCGCTTTAAGCAAACCGTCCTTGTCGTCGAGCCGCACGATTATCGGGAACGAAAGTGATGTCGTTGGCGCATACGGTACTACTTCGTGAACCTTACCTTCAATTGTCACACCAACTTTGTCAATCAAAATCGGTATCGTGTCGCCAATCTTAATCCGGTTGACAACCCACTCGACAACCGGTACCCGCGCGTCAACTTGTCCGAGCGAAATAATTTTCGCAATCGGCGTTCCCGTAGAAACGAGTTCACCCAAGTCGGTATTCCGCTCGACAACGTAGCCGTCAAACGGTGCTTTGATTGTTGTTCGCTTGAGCCGCTCCTGAATCTCGTTGTTGGCAATTTGCAAACGAGTCAATTCTTGCTGAAGTTGGTCAACCTTCGATGTTTGCGCCCCCAAATCACTAGCCGACACCGCACGGGATTCCGCGAGCGGTCTAATACGCTGCAACTCAGACATTTGAAATTCAAAATCTACTTTCAGTGACGCGATTTGTGCTTCATTCTGTTTGAGCATCAAATTTTGCCACGTCCTGTCGATTTGTGCGATGAGCGTTTCGTCCTTCTTAACCTTTGAACCAATTTCAATCGGTATCTCGCGAATCAAGCCGGAAACTTCCGACGAAATAGTCGAGATACGAATCGGGTGCAACTTGCCGGGAAACTTACTGATAGGACTAATCTTATCAAGTTGTGCCTCAACAACGCGAACCTGCGACGGCAACCGTCCGGGACCTTTGTTAGTCTGCCCGCCTTTGAGTGTCGAAAGTTGACGTTCAAGAAACGCCGTGTCGGTAAGTTGTTCGGTAAACCGTTGATAAACGATATAACCAGCCAACGCCCCGCCAACAAACAACATTGTTAGCGACAAGGAAAGTAATAACAAAAATTGACGTTGTGAGTACATGTAAATGTGTGTGTTAATTTGTGAACGTAAAAAAATGACTTAAACTGTATGTGAAATCCGACTGGCAAATGCTACGATAATCAGTAACCCCATCCCCTCAACGAGGCACGAAACACCGCTAATGGATTTACCGTCAATAACATCTCACTTGCCGACTGCCGCTTTATGGAAAACATTATGACAATCGTCACAACTTTTCCTCATCGCTTCGAGCGACGCGGTTAGTTTTGCGAAATCGCTCTTGCCGTCAACGAACGAGTGCATTTCGGCGTTTGCTTTCAGTGCAAGGTCACGAAATTCTTTGCAAAGTCTTTCCCAGTCGTCCGCCGAACCCGCTTTGTCAGTCTCGTCGTAATTCGCGATACTGCCTTGCATAATAACCGCCATCGCAGCGGTGCCTTCTGTAACGGCGGCTTGTGCGTCCTTCACTCTGGCACCAGCAGTCAAACGGCGTTCCGTACTGGAATTACGGGTGACGTTCGCGTTAATGTTCGGCACGGCTTTCATCACCGGAGCGAGCGAAGCAACTTTCGTCCAACCGAGCGAAGCGGCATCGGCGGTACCGGTCAACGAAGTCTTAACGTTTGCAACAGCAGCACTAGCGGCAGCCAAATCGCCCGCTTTCTCAACTGCCTTGGCAGCCGCAACAATTCCAGCCGCCGCGGTTTTCAATTTACCGTTTTCGTCGGATAAACCGATTGCAAGTGCGATGAGAGCCAAAGCGTTTGCGTCACGGTGTAACGAGGTTGCGTCGGCTTTGAAATTTTTCGAGGTAGCGAGGTCTTCGAGGTCGCTGTCGAGTTTTTTGATATAAGCGTCAATCTGTCCTTCTAGGTCGGCAACAGCGGGCAACGGAACTTTTTCAGCCGCAATCTTATCAGCCGGAACGCTAGTCGAAAGTAAAGCACTGGGCTTCAGCGGCTCAACATAACCGGCTTCCGAAGTAATACTGGGCGAAGACGGAGTAACAGTCGGCGCACCGGGAGCAGGCGGCGTAACCGTAGCAAGGTCACAGCCAACAAACGTACCAACAAAAACAGTCAAAAACAAAGTAAAGCAAACACGATTTTTCATAAAGCGATTCCCATTTAATCTCATTGTGGAAAAAACAAACAAAAAGGAAGATACCTTCCACCGAACCAACAATTGTAACAATAATTACAAAAAAAAACAGACCCGTCAGGAAAAATTTTAGGTCATGTTCTAAACTCATTGAATTATCCAATTCCATCCGAAAAACCAGAAGTTGATGACGATTCCGACACAGATTTTGTGCATCTGCTCCGTCTTCGAAAATCGAATCCCTTTTCTCA
>JAITST010000507.1 GCA_031287585.1 Planctomycetaceae bacterium
AATGCTATGTCCGAGTAACATAACAAAATAATGCCCTAAATCCTTGTTAACTTATTTTGATGCAATGGTAGCGAGCAAATTTAACGCCAAATGGATCCCCCACTAAGTTTTACACACCCAATTGTTATGGGTGTGTAAAGTTTAGTGGGGAATTTGTTATAATGGCAACTTCTAAAAAAAACTTATCAAACACCGAATAACTGGTAAAACATTTTGCAGGTTTTTTTTGTCCATATTTCTCCGTCCATTTTCCAACAATCCCAATCAATGAGTCACTCTCACGGTCAGTATTCGTTTTTTGATGTTGAAAATCAATTATCCAAAATTGCTATTGATTTGCAAGTGCCGTGAAATTTTAATTGTTATTTTTTTTCTCATTTTATCGAAAATTGCTCCCGAATTTGTGTTAAAATCCGACGGTTTAAGTGCATTTCAAAACTCTTGGACAAAGATAAGCCGTCATGACGGAGAAAAATAAAATACCAGCAACCGAAATGTGTGAAAAAATTCATCCCCCTATTGCGTTTTTTTTTTTTGATAGAATTTAGTGTTATTAGAGGTTTCTTTTAGCGAACATCTTATCAGTGAAGTGTCGGGATCAAACATCGTCAAACAAGGAATGGTAGTTAATACAACGGCGATTCCTACGTCAGGTGGTATTGTCGATGATTTACATTTTAATGTTGCTCGCGCTGATTTGTGTTTAGCACTGCGTTCTGGTCCAACCTATATCGGTACTTCGTTTTACAATAACGGTGGGCGTAAAATGGGACAACCGTGGACATCTGGCTGGACAGCGTGTACTCACTTTAACACTATCAATCCGCCCAACTCATCATCCTGTAACAATAATGATTGCCACTCCGGCAATCACATCTCCTTCGAGTAATCATAGCGGCGGGGTTAATGGTGCTTTCGTTGACGGCAGCGTACGTTTTATTAGTGAAACAATAAACTGCCTGACGAGCGGTGTCGCGGCGACAGCGGCTCGCCCGAAAAAGACCGGAGTCAGCGACTGCGGTGTTTGGGGGGCGCTAGGAACGAAAAGCGGCGGCGAAAGTGTTTCGTCGCCGTAGGAAAAAGTTACCCCCCGCAAGAGCAAGGTGAGTGTACGCAAATTTCAATCGTGTGCGTTATCAGGTAACTACCAGTTTCTAAAACTGTTGTACTTTATAGCCCTTCGGTACCGCGTGGAAGTCGGTCTTCGTCGGCATTAGCAACCCCTTTTCGATTCCTTTCGGCGGTGTAACACGTCCCATTTCGTTCATCTGGAAGTGATGTGTAATCCCTTCCAACTTCTGTGCCGCTTCCGATACCCGCGAAACTGCGTCTGCCGCGTCATTTACCGCGTTTGAGTTGCCGTCAGCAGCCGTACTTAATTCAGAAACTGCCGCATTGATACTGCTTAGCCCCTGTGTCTGCTGTTCTGACTCCGTACTAATTTTTGATATCAGTTCATTGACCTGCGAAACTTGTCCGGCAATTGCGTTCAACGATTCTGATGTCTCTTTCGCAACGTGACTTCCGGCTTCAACCTGACGAATCGACTCTTCGATGAGGTCGGCTGTTTCCTTCGCGGCTTTGGCACTCCGCGCCGCAAGACTGCGAACTTCTTCCGCGACAACCGCAAACCCCTTACCGTGCGAACCGGCTCGTGCCGCTTCTACCGCCGCGTTCAGTGCCAAAAGATTTGTTTGGAACGCAATGTCATCAATAACACGGATAATTTTCTTGATCTCTTCGGAACTCTTTGTGATACCGTTCATCGAATCGACCATACGATTCATCCGCTCCTGCCCTTCGGTCGTATCGTGATGTGCTTTACCTGCGAGCGTTTCAGCGTCACGCGAATTGTTGGCATTTTCCTTTGTTTGCGTGTTAATACGGTCAACGGAACTTGATACTTCTTTCAATTGAGCCGCGCTCTCGGTCGTATTACTGACAAGTTGAACGTTTGACTGTGCTAAATTATCTGACTCCCTTGAAATCCCCAACGCAAGGTCACGCAAATCTTTTATCGAATCGTAAAAACCGTAGCGCATCCCGATTAACGCTTTGCCGAGCGTATCGTCTGCTGACTTCAACGGAACCCAAGCCCGCAAATCGCCCTTCGCAATGGTCAACGCGACTTCGGTTTTTTCCTTAATTGAGGCAGCAATATCTTTGAAATCGTTTGCCAATTTTTCTAACTCGTCGCCGGTATGGACTTCGAGGTCAATGTCGAGTCCGCCCCCTGCGAGTACGTTTGCGGCGGCTGACATCTTGCGGATGGGACCAACAATGTTCGAGACGACAACGAGAAGGATAATGACGAAAACCGCTAAACCGATACCGGAAATCGTCAAACTGGTAACGATATTGTCCCGAATAACCGCATGTTCATTTTCTGCCGATAGTCCAACAAACATTGAACCGATGACATCACCCGCCACGGTAACAAGCGGCAGGTAATAGACGACAAACTCCTTGCCCAAGACGGTCGCCTGTCCTGAGTAGTCCTTTTTTTCCTCATAGACACGCTTAATGACGGCTTCAGCAGTCAGGTCTGTTTTAACAGCACGGCTGCCGTCCGGATTTTTCAGAGTCGTCGCGACTCTGGTTTTGCCGAAAAAGGTGGTACATTCAACGTCAAACTGTTTTTGAATATGATCGACCCAGCCGTCTGTATCAAGCCGGAAACCGGTTGAAAGGGCACCGAGCAAGGTTCCGTCGGTATCGAAAATTGGGGCGGCAGCGCGGATAGCAAGAGGGATTCCGGCGGTATGCTCAAAATAAACACCGTCCCGCTTTTGGTTGAGAGCGATGTCAACACTTTTGGTTCCTGCGAACGAATCGTCAAACTTTTTCGGATTCGATGACCGGACAATGACTGTGGCATCGGGACCGACGACGGTAAAGAAATCGGCTTTCTTGGGAGTTTCGTAATCCGCAAACACTTTGAGGAGTGCTTCGCGGTCTTTTTTCTTCAATGCCGCTCTGAGGTCTTCCTTTCCAGACATTGTTCTGGTCTGTTCTAAGAGCAGGTATCGGGTCATTTCAACCTCTTTTCGGAGGTCTCGTCCGATTGCTTTGAGAGCATATTCCGTTTCTTGCTCCACATAGCGGCTGAATTGGTACACGCTTGATCCGACCACGATCCCGAGCAGGAGGACGGTCATCACAATGACGAGAGTGAGCAGTTTCGATTTGATTCCCTTGAAGATTTTCATGG
>JAITST010000022.1 GCA_031287585.1 Planctomycetaceae bacterium
GGCAAAATCTGCTGTAATTCCCGGAGCAAGCGGGACACGATACGATGGAGTCGATCAGTATAGTGCGTTATTCTTTTTGCTTCCATTTATTGAACAAACCGCTCTTTACAATGATGTCATGGGGCGAGTCACTTCTACAACCTATCCTCTTTCAGGTTCATGGCAGGATACCATTCCCGACCCGACTCGTGGTAATCCTTCGACGATGTCGGATGGTACACTCAATCCCTTCCACAATATCATCACTGGTTTTCTCTGCCCTTCGGATGGTGTGATAACTCGTAAAATCACCGCTGACCGTACCGGTCAGACAAACTATCGACTCAATCGCGGTGACTGGATGATTGGCGATGCTTGGGGCGAAAATACAACTCTTCGCGGAATCGCCCGATATGGAAGATACGGACAAGTGACATTGGCAAGTGTCACCGACGGAACCAGTAACACGCTTTTTACAAGCGAATCACTGGCAGATGCTTTATCAGCAACAAGCAAATATAAACAAGGACTTGGTCAGGTCAGTCCCACCATTCACGGGCAGGCGGCGATCAACTGCCTCAATGCACGCGGACAAGTTGGTATGTTCAATACGGCTGTCGTTACTGCTACACATGCCGGAAAGGGACACCGTTGGGGCGACCGTCGCGCAGCGATGACTGGTTTTATGTGTGCCTTGCCGCCAAATTCCCCTTCCTGTACCAGTACTAACTTGGACGGCTGTTTGGCGATTTCCGCATCAAGTAATCATTCCGGCGGTGTCAATGCTGGTTTGTGTGACGGATCGGTACGATTTGTTTCCGATACGATTGATTGCGGCGAAATAGAGAAGATACTCGGTCAGTCACTCGGAAATACCACTGAAGGTCACAAATGGACTGGTCCCTCAACTCATGGAGTTTGGGGTGCCGCCGCAACTCCCGCCGGTAGTGAAGCAAAAGCACTTTAGTAATGTTGTAATATTTTATAACTGCCTGAAATGGAATAAGCACAGTGACGGGTTTTCTTTGTCAACAGAAAACCTGTCACTACAATAAAGTAGAACCACTCGTTTTGTTAAAAGAACACACGTTATTTTTAATCCTCATTTTTATTATGGAGACATTTATGAATCAGAAAATTTTTTATAGTCTGGCGATTTTATTCGTCTGTTTTTTAGGGTCGTTACCCGGATGCGGTAACGGCGGTAAAATAAAAACCGAACAGGTTTCCGGTAAGGTGACTTACGAAGGTAAAGCGGTGGAAGGCGCAACGGTGATATTTTCGCCTGTGGATCGTACAAAAGGCAATCCTGCAAGCGGTATAACCGATGCCGCAGGAAAATACGTCCTGCAAACACTACTGGGAGATGTCGGTGCGGGAACAACGCCCGGCGAATACAAAGTTTCCATTTCAAAAAATGAAAATGTTGAAACCGGTCGAACGCAAAAAGAGACAGACGGAACCATTATCAAGGAATATCGTGCCGAAAATCGTCTTCCGGCAAAATACGCCCAGACAACAACGTCACCATTATCCGCCACCGTCAAAGAGGGAACAAACACATTCGATTTTATTCTCGAATGAAATAAATCTCAAAAAATTTGAGATGATTCAGAGGAACGTAAGCGGAAGCAAAAACATTTTGTTTCCGCTTGTAAGCCATACGGCAACTTCTAAAAACCGAATCTTTCGTTTGGCAAACTCCCAATTTTACGAGATTTACTGTTTTGAGTCGGGATACGTGCGGACGTGATACCCACGTTCATAGTATTGACACCGCTCAACAAATCGTTTATTCTATTAGGTACTTGTTGTCGCGGCGGTCATTGCCGTTTGCTGTTTAATTATCTTGCCAACCAAATACAATCAATACTACTATGTCCGACGTAAATGCTCTTGCTGAACGTTTTGTTAAGAAGAAAAAAGTTTATGAAATCGACAAGTTGTACTCTGTTCTCGTTCGCGAGAAGGGTAGCGACTTGCATTTGAAAGTTGACCAGCCGCCTATTATTCGTGTTCGCGGTGAACTTGCCAAACTCTCCCGCGGTCCTATCGACGACGAAGAGATGACACGTTTGATTCTGCCTACGATGGACGAACGAAACCGGCGGATTCTCGACGAAACCGGCGGTGCTGACTTTTCACATCAGTGCGAAGTTGACGGTTTGAACTGGCGATTTCGTGTGAACGTGTTACAACAGATGGGACACCTCGGATTGGTTGCGCGTCGTATCAACAACTCGATTCCTGACCTCGAAAAATTGCATATACCGGCAACGTTGTACGAACTTTGTAAGTTTTCACAAGGGATGATTCTGCTCGCGGGCGTTACCGGTTCGGGTAAAAGTACGACAATCGCGTCGATGCTCAATTGGGTAAACCGTAATTATCGCAAGCATATTCTGACGCTCGAAGACCCGATTGAATTTTTGTTTATGGACGACAAGTGCCTGATTAACCAACGTGAAATCGGGCAGGACGTTGTGAACTTTGAAATAGGAATGAAACACGCGGTTCGCGAAGACCCTGATATTATGCTCGTCGGTGAGATGCGTGACCGTGAAACATTCGAGACCGCAATTCACGCCGCCGAAACGGGGCATTTGGTTTTCGGAACAATTCACGCGTCGAGTGCGGCATCAACTATCGGACGTATTCTAGACTTATTCCCCGCGAATATGCACAAGGCGATTCGGTCGGCTCTTGCGTTCAATATGAAAGGGATTGTCGCGCAGAAGTTGTTGCCGTCGTGTATGGAAGGTGTGCAACGTGTACCAACGTGCGAGATAATGACGTTCAATTCTACGGTTCGTAAACTTATACTGGAAGAGAAGGACGAGAAATTAACTGACGCGATTCGTATCGGCGAACTGGAAGGAATGCAAGATTTCACAATGAGTTTGAAATCGTTGGTACAAATGAAAAAGATAGACCGTGCCACCGCCTTTGAAGTAGCTCCAAATTTGGAATCGTTAAAGATGGCGTTGAAAGGCATAGAAGTAAAAGAGCCGGGAATTTTGTAGAATGTAACTGTTCACGTTTTTACCGCGAAGGCACGAAGGATATCGTTCATTTTAACCGCAGAGTTCGCAGATGATCGCAGAGTTTTTTTATTTCTATTTCTCCGCGTTTCTCTGTGTCCTCTGTGGTGAAAAACAATTGTGTTATCTACAAATAAGTTGCGTATCACAACCTCAAACAATAAAAAATATGTGCGGCATTTGCGGTGCTGTCTGGAATTGTCCAGACGACAGAATTAGCGTGGCTTTCCTTGACAAGATGTTAGACCGTCTTGCTCATCGCGGACCCGATGGACGCGGTGTTTTGTTTTGCGGAAACGATTCATGCGGTGCCGCACTCGCTCACCGGCGGCTTGCGATTATCGACTTGTCGCCGCGCGGGCAGCAACCGATGACGAACGAAGACGGCTCGCTCGCGATGGTGTTCAATGGCGAAATATACAACGAGAAAGAACTCCGCGAACCGCTCATCGAACGCGGTCATCGTTTCACCAGCGACACCGATTGCGAAGTCATCCTCCACCTGTACGAAGAATACGGTGAAAGTTTTCTCGAACGAATCAACGGAATGTTCGCGTTCGCGTTGTGGGACGAACGTCAACACCGTTTGTTGTTAGTCCGTGACCGTATCGGTAAAAAACCGCTCTTCTACACATTCTGCGGCGACCAGTTTTTGTTTGCCAGTGAAATGAAATCGTTGCTCGCGTCACCAAAACTTTCTACCGTAATTGCCCCAACCGCAATTGATGACTATCTAACGTACCAATACGTTCCGCACCCGAACACGATTTTTCGCGACATAGACAAACTACCGCCCGCTCACATCGCGGTCTGGGAAAACGGTACTTTGACCGTTCGCCGTTACTGGAATCCGCATATCGAACGTGAGAACGAAATGCTCGACGAAAACGATTGGCGGCAAGAGTTACGGCGTTTGCTAACGGATGCGGTACGAATCAGAATGAGGAGCGACGTACCAATCGGAGCATTCCTCTCTGGCGGAATCGACTCAACGATAACGGTCGGCTTGATGCAGCAACTCACAACGCAACGTGTCCGAACATTCAGTATCGGTTTCGACGAAACGGAGTACGACGAGACCGAGTTCGCCGCCGAAGCCGCGAAGAAATTCGGGACGCGGCACGAGCGGCTCGTTGTTCGTCCCGATCCGAAATTTCTCGCGGACGTGTTGTTGCCGAAACTTGTACGTCAGTACGACGAACCGTTTGCCGATTCGAGTGCGATACCGACGTGGTATCTTTGCGAGTTGACAAAACGTGCCGTAACGGTAGCGTTGAGCGGTGACGGCGGTGACGAATTGTTCGCGGGTTACTATCGTTATCAAGCGGCGCGAATCGGTGAGTGGGCGGAGCGGTTGCCGTTGTTCGTTAGAGAATTTCTCGCGGGAACGGTAGCCAACATAATTCCAAACTCAACACGGCAACGTTCGATACCGCGCCGTTTACGCCGCTTGTTAGAAGCGTTAGCAATGGAGCCGCTGGAACGTTACTTGCAATGGATTTCGATTTTCAATAGTGACCGCCGCCGCACGATTTATACAGACGAGTTCAAACAAAAAATCAAGGAACATAATTCAAACTGGTTCTTGAAGAAACTCTTCGACAGTACCGCCCAACGCGGCGCGGTCAGTCAGGCAAGTCTGACAGATATAATGACATACCTGCCGTGCGACTTGATGACGAAAGTTGATATTGCGTCGATGGCTCACTCGCTGGAATGCCGTTGTCCGCTGCTGGATTATCGCGTGGTAGAGTTGGCAACAAAAATGCCGAGCCGTTACAAAATAAGAGGACGAGTAAGCAAAACAATCCTGCGGGAAACATTCCGCGACCTGTTGCCGGAAACAATCCAAAAAAGAGGCAAACAAGGATTCGCGGTACCGCTCGACCAATGGTTTCGCAAGCCGCTAAAAGAATACGTAAAAAGTATTTTGCTGGATAACCAAACAACCCAACGCGGAATATTCAAACGCGAGGTAGTGGAAGATATGTTGTACGAACATTTCGACGAAGAATACGACCATTCATACAGAATTTGGGCGTTGCTATTTATGGAGTTATGGTTCCGTGAACACCGCGGGGTTACGATGTAGCCGTAACCAAACCTAATTCGGATAAACGAAAGACACACAACTTGCCTACTAATGTTTTAAGGAACAAAAAATCTTATTTTACACAAGACACCTCAGTAGCAAATGTACACCCACGAAAATAACCTCATTACCCTATTTAGAATTATGGCGAGCAACAATGAGGTAACAAGGTTATGTTTGGGAGAGACATTGCTACGAAGGTGTTTTTTTGTAAAAATAAGTTTTTCTTGTCCCACAAATTCATTGGTGAGCAAGTTACAACAAATTTAACTCCCCCTTGCCAACTACCACCCGTTCTGTATAATGATACTCGTTTGGTTGAGCGAGTAACGGAAAACGGTGAAAAGCCGTTGCGGACGCGCCACTGTAACCGACTTTTCAAGGTTCAAGCCACTCACGAATGTTTTTGTGGGGAATGCTTGGCATCTTTTTAGTTTTGTCGGGAGCCAGGAGACGACTCGTTTACCCGAAGTAAGGCGGTCTCGCGATTAAGACGTTTTACGCTCCGTGTTGGTTTCTGTTTTGGTATGGATACCCATTGTGCGTTGATTCTTTGTCGATTTTGTTGTCTTACTTCTTCACTGTATCGTTTCACAAACGGAAACCGCGTGAAAAGTTTCCAGCACAAGGAGTTATCGAATGCCGTCAAACGCTATTAAACCCCACGTTTGGGGATTCCCTCGAATCAGAGCGTCACGTGAACTGAAAAAATCTTTGGAGGCATACTGTCAAGGAGTTTTCTCCAAAGATGTACTGTATGCCATCGACTTCGAACGCGAAATGCAACCTTCAAAAGTTGGTTGTCGTTCGCGGTTCGTCAATTACGGAGGCAATAATGATATTATCTGGTAAGGAAATCGTGAAGGAAGTCAAAAGCGGCAACATCGTAATTGATCCGTTTGATGAGAAACGTATCAATCCGAATAGTTACAATCTTCGGCTTTATAATGAACTACTTTCATATACCGACAAGGTGTTGGATATGAAAATTCCGAACAGAACGGAAATTTTGATTATCCCCGACAACGGTCTTTTGCTTGAGCCGGGGCGGTTGTATCTTGGTCGAACGCTTGAATTTACCAGTACAAAAGGTTTTGTACCGATGCTCGAAGGACGTTCGTCGGTAGGACGGCTTGGACTTTATATTCACGTTACGGCAGGGTTTGGTGATATTGGTTTTGCAGGTTACTGGACACTTGAAATACAATGTGTTCAACCTATAAGAGTTTATCCGTTTGTTGAAATTTGTCAAATTTATTACCATACGATTAAGGGTGAATACGACGAATACCAAAGCGAAAAATATCAGAACAACAACGGTATTCAGCCGAGTTTACTTTACAAGGATTTCAAAAATTAACACAAGGAGGATAGGATGTCTATCAGTGAAAAGGAAATATTGACGCAAAATCATACTGCCGTTAGCCCGCTTACCAAAACGATTGCCAAGCGGGACGGTCGTAAGGTGAAATTTTGTCTCGATAAAATCGCCGCCGCAATCCAAAAAGCGTTTCACGCCGGCGGAGCAGAGCGTGACTATGATTATCTACTAAAACTCGCAAGGCAAGTTGACGAGCAACTTGCCTTTCTCGAAATGAAGATGCCGACAGTTGAACAAGTTCAGGACGTTGTTGAACAGGTTCTCATCGAAAGCGGTCACGTTCAAACGGCGAAGGGATATATGCTTTATCGTGCGCAACGCTCACATGTTCGTGAACGGAATACACGGCTTATGCAAACGTTCGACGACATCACTCATAAGTCGTCGAGTGAAAGTGAACTGAAACGGGAGAACGCTAATGTCAACGGCGATACCGCGATGGGAACGATGCTCAAATACGGAAGCGAAGGAGCAAAACAGTATTATGAAATGTTTGTTCTGAATCCCAAACACGCCGCCGCGCATCGTGATGGCGACATTCACATTCACGACCTCGACTTTCTCACACTAACAACAACGTGCTGTCAGATTGACCTCTTGAAATTGTTTCACGGCGGTTTCTCTACCGGACACGGAGTTTTGCGTGAACCGAACGACATACAGAGTTATTCCTCGCTTGCGTGTATTGCCATACAGTCAAATCAGAATGATCAGCACGGCGGACAGAGTATCGTTAATTTCGATTACGGACTCGCGCCGGGTGTCGCGAAAACTTTTAGAAAACTCTATCGTAAAAATCTTGCGAAATCCCTTGAGATGAGCAGGTTGTTTGACAACAGCAAGATTGAAAACAGTGAGCCGGTTACAACAGATTTCGATGCGATGGTTAAAACCATACAGACCGGCTTGTTGGAAGATGGTTTAGTTTTACGTTTAGAAGATAACACTGAATACTGTAACAAAGAAGCAATCGTTTTGAGTGATGCGGGATTCGACGACACGACCATTCAGCGTTGTCAAAAGTTTTCACTCAAAAAATCAACAGATGAAGTTGAACAAGCAACGTTTCAGGCGATGGAAGCGTTTGTTCACAACTTGAATACAATGCACTCGCGGGCTGGTGCGCAAACTCCGTTTTCGTCAATCAATTACGGTATGGACACTTCGCCGGAAGGTCGAATGGTTACGCGAAACGTACTGCTTGCTCACGAACGCGGACTCGGCGGCGGTGAAACTCCGATATTCCCGATTCACGTTTTTCGTGTCAAAAAGGGAGTAAACTGTTACGAAGGTGAACCGAATTACGACCTGTTTCAACTCGCTTGCCGTGTGAGTGCGAAACGGCTCTTTCCGAATTTCGCGTTCCTTGACGCACCGTACAATCTTAAGTATTACGTTGAAGGACGTTATGAAACGGAAGTCGCGTATATGGGTTGCCGAACTCGCGTGATTGGTAATGTTCACGCCCCCGAACGCGAAATCTCGCCGGGGCGCGGCAATTTGAGTTTTACGTCAATCAACCTGCCGCGAATCGCGATAAAGTCGAACAAAAACGTGAACTGGTTCTTTGACGAACTAGACCGTAAACTTGACCTCTGTGTTGAACAGTTATTGGAACGTCTTGAAATTCAGTCAAAAAAGAAAGTGCGCAACTATCCTTTCCTTATGGGCGAAGGAATTTGGATTGACAGCGAAAAACTCGACGCGGACGACGAAGTGCGTGAGGTTCTCAAACATGGAACGTTGTCACTCGGTTTTATAGGTTTGGCGGAGACGCTCAAAGTTTTGACCGGTTCACATCACGGCGAAAGCGAAACCGCACAAAATCTCGGACTGGAAATTATTTCCTATATGCGGAATTATCTCGACGTTTGCAGTAAGAAGTTGGGACTTAATTTCACGCTCCTCGCAACACCTGCCGAAGGATTGTCCGGCCGGTTCGTCAAGATGGATTGTGAACGTTACGGGATAATCGAAGGTGTTACAGACCGCGAGTATTACACGAATAGTTTTCACGTGCCGGTATATTTCAAGTTGTCGATTATGGACAAAATCCGTATCGAAGCACCGTACCACGCATTGACGAATGCCGGACATATCACATACGTCGAAGTTGACGGCGATATGACGAAGAACCCGAAAGCGTTTGAAAAAATCATTCACGCAATGGGCGATGCCGGAATCGGTTACGGCTCGATTAACCACCCAATCGACAGAGACACGCTATGCGGTTATACGGGCGTTATCAAAGACGTTTGTCCGAAGTGCGGACGTGAGGAAGGCAACGTACCGTTTGAACGTATTCGCCGAATCACGGGCTACTTGGTTGGAACGCTCGACCGTTTTAACAACGCCAAACGCAAAGAAGTGGAAGAAAGGATACGGCATACCGATGGAGAATAGAAAAAGCACGGAGGAACAAATGACTTTGCGAATTGCCGGTCTGATGAAGGAGTCCGTTTGCGATGGTCCCGGTATTCGGTTTGTAGTTTTCGTACAAGGTTGTTTTCATAACTGTTCGGGTTGCCATAATCCGCAAACTCACAACCCAGAAGGCGGAGCGGAGATTTCGATTGACGAACTGTTGAAGATGATAGATTCCAATCCGCTGTTGGACGGTGTAACATTCAGCGGCGGCGAACCGTTCTTACAAGCGGCAGCGTTGGCGAAACTGGCGGAACATTGCAATCGGCGTGGTCTTTCCGTAATGACGTATTCCGGTTATCATTACGAAGACATTGTAGAAACGTCAGAGAACACGGCTTGGCGTGAACTGTTGCGTCGAACCGACATTCTCGTTGACGGACCGTTCATACCTGAAAAAGCAACACACGAGATTCCGTTTTGCGGTTCGTCGAATCAGCGGGTACACAATTTTAGGGAATAAAAACTAGGAACAGACAGAAATTCAACTTCCGTACTTTTTGTTATTCTGTTTACGCGGTAAAAAAATATTCTGGTTGGCTCGCCAACTTTCTTCACTGATAGTTAAGGATAGTTTTTGTATTATATCCTTAACTATCCGTAAAAAACTTTCTCATAACAGTCTCCTCATTAAGTAGGGTTATAGTGTAAAATTGCGTCACACAAGCACAACAACGGAAGCATTGTAAATATCGTGCGGGATTTGTCAAGGGGGCTTGTTAGTCTTTTGCCAGTTTCTCACCCCCCAAACACCATCCCTGCGTAGCCAACCACTCTAGAATAGTCTCCGCTGCGTTTCGCACTTGTCGTGTGTCCAATCAGACGGGCGGTTTTTAGTTTTCCTCTCAGGCGTTGCGTTTCCAGTACGAATGTTACCGCTACTGCCCCGCACATCGAAATTCCGTTTTCGTTTACCGCCGCCAATACTTGTTCCGGCTTGCACGTTAGCATCGCGTCTATCGCAATCTGGTCAACTACGTTTGTAATATCGTTCGACGCAAAATGATTCATATCCGACGAAATTACCAGCAACGGTTGTTCGTTTGTCGGCAGTGATTCAATAAACCGTGCCATCTGTTCCGCCGCCGTTTTAATTATTGGGAACGCCGCCGTCGCCATCGTTATACCAACCACCTTCACGTCCGCCCGCAACCTTTGCAACATCGGTAACAATACCTCAATCGCGTGCTCGTCACGGTGCGGCGTTGCGTCGAAAAGTAAACGGTCAACGGCGGTAACAAGTTTCGACGCTAGCGTTAAATCGGACGCAACATTGCCAGTCGGCAACTCCCAAAACTGATAAGGCGCGACCGCCCAATCCAGTTTGCTGTGACGATGTTTCGGACAAAAAACGATAACGTGCTGCGGTATGCGGACCTGTGCAAGCGTCTCCGCCGCTAACTTGCCAGAGTAAATCCAACCAGCGTGCGGAACCAGCACCGCACCGTATTTCCCGCTCTCCCGAACTTCCGCCTGCGTCGGTTGTCCGCGAAACATCTCGTCGAGTGCCGTCTCAATATCTGTCGCGTCCGCCGGATAAAATGTTCCCGCGAGCACGGAGGGTCGGCTCGCCGGAAAAATCTCACGCCGCGACATATTCGTAACCAAAATCGTATCGGTCGTGCTGGTCGTTTCCATCGAAACAACTTCGCCGCTACCGGTATCGTCGAGATGCAAGTATGCGACACAATCGTCGAGCAACTGTTTCGGCGAGTAGTCAGGTTGGTACTGCAAAACCCACCCTACCGGACTTGTCAACATCAGACTTCGGTGAAGTAAATTGACGCGGCTCAAGTCGCAATTCTCCGCGTTGCCGTGAATCTCAGGTCCCCAGTAAACACTCAAATCAAGCCGCGAATCCTGAATTTCGAGCGATGTCACCCCCTCGTTTTCCGCCTGCCGCGCGATGAGTTGTACCATTTCCATCAACGCCGGCTGCAACTGAATATCGGGACGAATCGTTACCTTTGAGCATAGCATAAGCGGACGGTTCGGAATGTTCAACGCAATACTCACGCCCGACACTTTACCATCGTACAACGCCGGATAAAAGCGGTCAGGTTTACCGCCCGCGCGGACGATACGCAAGTTTTCCGAGCAAACTTCGCGTAACTTTTCGACATCAATTTGCGTCGGTCCGTCGGTCGTTGTTCCTTTCCACTGATAGCGTCCGGCGATACGCATTTCCATCGCGGTTGTTTTGTCGAAGTTTATGTCGCCGATACGCCCGGCAACCGCTCTGCCTTCAAAAATCATCAACGTTGCGTTATCGTTGTACCACGTGTCTTTCGGCAGCCCCGCTTTCTGACAAACCGCTTCGAGAAATTGTTCGACATCCATCCCGTGTTCAATCGCGACACCGGGCAACAGCAGACCTCTGTTCGCGCCGTGAATGATTTGCAAACCGTGCCGTCCGATTTTAATCCTGTTGGCACGTTCACGTCCGCTCTCCATCAAAGGTTCTAAACCCCACAAGACCCAAACTTCCATATCGAGTTCGGAGAGTTCGGCGGTAGTAATGGGCGGGAAACGCGGGTCGTCTTTGGCACTACGAACCGCCGCCGATTCAACAGCGTCGCCAAGCGGCATAGGGTCACGCAAAACGCCCATACAAGACCGCAACCGTCCGTCCTTCTTCAAACTAACAAACGCACCCAAAACCGGAATACCGGCAACCTCGTTGCCAACCTGTTTCGCAATCGAAGGAACACCGCGTATAGCGGTAACAGTAGCCGCCACACACCGCCCAACAGCAGCGAACAACATCGCTTCTTGCGACGAAGATAAAATAGGTTGATGACGACTCATTTTGTGACTTTTTTCTGGTTATACGATTTTACATTATACCGAACACGGTTGAAATTTGTAATGTTCTTCGAGTTGTTCAGTATAGGAGAATTGAGGAGAATTGTCAAGCGGGAAAATCAGCGGACCGGTAAGAACCGCGATCGCAAGCGTGAGATAACCGTTATCCATTTATCCTCTCGGATGAAATTTTTCGTGTACTGCTTTTAGTTTTGTTGTATCAACGTGGGTGTAGATTTGTGTTGTTGCTATGCTGGCGTGTCCCAGCATTTCTTGTACTTGGCGCAAGTCCGCTCCGCCTGCTAGCATGTGTGTGGCGAAACTGTGACGCATTGTGTGCGGCGAGATTGTTGACGATGCTCCTATTCTTAACGCATATTTTTTTATCAGTTCCCACATCGCTTCACGGCGCATCCTGAAACCTTTGAACGACAAAAATGCCCACGGACGAGCGTTGTTTAATTGTTTTTCGTTGCTTATTTGTTTCTCCGACGTTTCGTTTTGCGGTGATGCCAACAATTTTTCTGTGCCGGTTATGCGGCTGCGTCCTAACGTGATCGGACGCTCGTCTCGTAACCAGTACTCAAACGCCTCTACCGCACGTCTGCCTAACGGTACCAAACGTTGTTTGTTTCCTTTACCGGTACAAAGACAGTAGCCGTCGGCGAGGTGTAAGTCGTCCAAACGCAAATTTGTCAACTCCGAAACGCGGCAACCGGTCGCGTAGAAAAATTCCAGTATCGCACGGTCTCGCCGCCACAAACGGTCTTCGTCGTTCTGCGGTGCTGATAATAAATCGTCAACCTGACCGATTGTCAACACCGACGGCATTCGTTCCCAAAGTTTCTGACTACCAAGTAACTCGGCTTTATTTTCCTTTATTACGTTTTCAAGTTGCAGATAACGAAAGAACACTCGCAGACTAACGATATGCCGTGCGAGCGTTGCCGGTGCGAGCGATTGTTTGTGCAGCCACGCGACGAAATCTGACAACTCGTTGATATTCAAGTCGCCAATCGCCCGCGTTCCAAGCCACTTTAAAAACCGCGTCAAGTCGCGCCGGTACGCCTTGACTGTATTTTCTGAAAGTTGTGCTTCGTCGGTAATGTAGTCAATGAACGCATTAATCCAGACCTGTTGTGCGGGTTTGACAACAATGGTTTTATGTGTTAGTTTACGGCGAGGCGGCATATTTTTTATTTTGTATAATTGATTATTCCACATTCAAAAATTCCAGCGGCTTACTTCCTTGTCTGTGTTCTATTTCTATCTCGCCGAATAGATAGTCTTGATATACGTATGCTTGTTCGTGACGTACTAATTCCAGTACCGCCAGAAACATTCCGGTCATTTTCGATTTATGGATGTTTGGCTCGAATAGTTGCCGCAACGATATTCGCCTTTCAAGTTTCAGACGATTCGCGATACGTTTTATGTGTGTCGCGATTGGTGTATCGTCGTACTTTACCTCGTGTACCGATTTCGGTGAATTATCTCTGATTACACGTTCAAACGCACTCACTATGTCCCACAATTCAACTTCACGAATCGGCTCTTCGTCCAGATTTTTCGGGCGCGGCGGCAGGTCGTTTGCTAGACGCGGGTAACGTTGTTGCCAACGTCGGCTGCGTTGTTCCAACTCGGCGGCGGAGTCGTGTAGTTCTTTGTAAACCAATAATTGCTTGACGAGTTCCCTACGCGGGTCGTCTATTTCCTTCTCAATCGTCTCGTCGCCCGGTAACAACTCAATCGACTTTATCTCAATCAACGTACTCGCAAGCGAGAGAAAATCGCCCGCAGCGTTCACATCAATCTGTTCCAGAATCGCGACGTAATCAAGATACTGCTCCAATATCGCCGCGACCGGAATATGCAAAATATCCACCTCGTTCTTCCGTACCAAGTGGTATAGAAGGTCGATGGGACCGTTGTATAAATTTAGGTCGATTGTGAATGACATTTGTGAATACTCGTCCGTGAACGATTACAAAAAATTTAACTTGTTGTTCTCGAATTAATTGTTCGTTGAACTTCGTCTATCGATACATTTACTTTGTGCGCGATTTCTTTTTCTGAGTAGCCGTAATCTGATAACAGGAAAATGTCCTGCCGTGTTTCGGGTGATATTTTGTTGCCCGGAACCTGACGCGGTGATGTCGATGCAAATAACGATTCGAACTGAGGATGTTCGGACGGCGTTGGTTGCGGCTTTGTTGACGGTAACGTTAGCGGTGAAATATCCGGTAACGGTGGTAATTCTGGACGGTGCGTTTCTTTATGCGTTACAGCGTTACTGCCCACAGGATACGGACGGAGTACAGACGCTTTACTTATCGTTTCCTGATACGATTGTTTCTCGTCCGGCGTTGGTATGATTGTTTGCGTTGGTACAGGTAAACTCTCCTGCAAGTTTTCCATCTCCGCCCGCCACTGTGATTGTTCTTGCGTCAACTCGTCCAACACCGAACGGAACGAGTTAAGTTCGATAGACTCGTCGGCGATTGTTTCCAGTTCACTCATGACAGGTTGAAGTACGACAGGTTTTTTGGCAACAATATTTTCCGATGTTTGTTCGACTGACTGCTTTACGTTTTCTGTCGTCTGTTCATTTGTCTGCGGCAACACTTGTACAGCGTTGTTACTCGCGGTTTGTAATTGCGCTGTGGCGGCTTGGTTTTCGTAGGAAAACCTTTCGAGTTCGGAAATTAGCGATTCCGCACGGTCGTTCGCACGTTTGATTTCGTTAAGCATAACTTGCATCGCCGCGAGTTTGGTGTTCATCTGTGCGAGAGTCTGCCGTCCGACTTCGTGGATTCTGATTTCCCACTGTGCGACTTTGGGATGTGTTTGCTCACCGGTAAATGTTGGTGTTACCGATGTCGCGGGACGTACATTAGTTCGCGGCAAACCGCGTTTGGGGTCACGCTCGGAGATAACCTGCGGTTGCCCCTTCGCCACCTCATTCTGCATCCGCCGCCGCTCTGCGGTTTTACTGTAATATACTCTGGCTCGACGAATAACAGTGACAGCCAAAATCAACAGCCCCAACGTCAAAAAAGTAGAAGGCGGAACCGCCAATAAATAATCCCACATCGTATCCTCAAAAAAAGTTGTAAATCGTGCCGCGAAAAAACAAAAAACACCAACTGGTGAAGAGTACAAAAAAAACAGAATAAAATCAAGAGGTATTGGTTGCGCATCGCGGCACGGAGAACAAGACGGCGACAGAGACAGAGCATCGCGTATCTACAATTCCCTACGACTAACGTTTTTTTCCTCACGTTCTCTTTCGACTCGTCGTTGTACTGCCAAACGTCGGCACGCATCTTCTTTTTGACGATTGTACTCGTCCCGCTCTTCCCAAGTCATATTCTTGGTATCTTCGTAAAGTTTGTTTCGTATCGCACGAAACATTTTGACGGGGTCATTAGTTGGGATTTCAATCACGAACATCGGAAGTATCTCCTGTAAAAAATTGAGGGGTTACAAAGGAAACAACGAGATAACGATTGAGCAAATTAACCGCATTAACACGGCTCATTGTTCGTTCTTTAACAATATGCTTCATATTCCAACTGACGATATAATCGCAATGGGATACGACGGCATAAGCAACGTGTTCTAAATCGTCCTTATGTTTTTCTGATAAGACGTTTTCCTGTACGTATAATTTTGCTAAATCGCTTGCATCTTGCTTGACAGGAATTTCAATGTGCGGGATTCTATCGAGGAAATCGAAAATAAAATCTCGTTTGTTATCCGGTGCTTCGGTCAGTTCTCGTAGGAGAACTGGCGAAACAACCAATTCGTATCATTCGGAATTTTCCCCGATATAACGGAAAAATTCTTGTGTCATTTCTCTGCGTTCATCTTCGGGTTCAAATTCGCCGATGATCGAAGAATCAAGATAAAGCCGTATTTTACGAAATCGAATCATTGTTTTTCCCCACACTAATGTCAAACTATAAAACTCCGTACATTGTACCGTCTTCCGATGCTTTTTGTCAAGTACGCATTAACAGTAACGTTGATTTTCTAAATTAGCGAGTGTTCGTTTTGATTTCATCATCTGTTCACCCGAACGCAGTGACAGGGTTTTGCCTCGTCTCTACAATTCCGCGTGTGTTCATAATTTATCGTTATCCCAGTTGACGGGGGTGTAAAATTCAGTGGGGAATTTATGTATTCCAGCAAGGACTTGCGTTTTTTTACAGTGAGTACATTGCTTGGCTTCGGATTGTTTTTCGGTGCGGTTGATACGTTCTTGGAGTT
>JAITST010000026.1 GCA_031287585.1 Planctomycetaceae bacterium
AACTCCAAGAACGTATCAACCGCACCGAAAAACAATCCGAAGCCAAGCAATGTACTCACTGTAAAAAAACGCAAGTCCTTGCTGGAATACATAAATTCCCCACTGAATTTTACACCCCCAATCCTTATCTTTTTTCTTTACCTACTTCCCATCTACAAATTAAGTAATTTACCGAGTATAATATAAGTTAAGTTTGTGGTGTATCGCTTTGATTGTATTATTCTTCAATTACTATTTGCACAAAATTATATGGAAAAAATAAGAGAAATAGATGAACAGTATATGCGGCAAGCATTATCGCTTGCCCGGATGGGTTATGGTGCGGTTGAACCGAACCCGATGGTTGGTTGCGTTATCGTTCGCGATGGTGTTGTTGTCGGACGCGGATTTCATCGCAAGTTCGGCGGCGACCACGCGGAAATCGACGCGCTGCGTGAGGCGGGCGACAAGGCGGATGGTGCTACGTGTTATGTTACACTTGAACCGTGTTCGCATTACGGGAAGACACCGCCTTGTACATCAGCGTTGATTAGAGCGAAACTTGTCCGTATCGTCGTGGCGATGGAAGACCCGTTTCCAAAAGTACACGGTAACGGAATTAATGAACTGCGTGCGGCAGGGATTGAAGTTGAAGTTGGTTTGTTGGAAAACGAAGCGAGGCAACTCAACGCGACGTATCTTTTGCGGGTGAACCAAAGCCGCCCGTTGATTACGGCGAAGTGGGCAATGTCGCTCGATGGCAAGATTGCTACACGAACGGGAGCGGGCAAGTGGATTTCGTGCGAACGGTCACGCGAAATTGTGCAGGACTTACGAAAACGTAGCAGCGCGATTATGATTGGTATCGGAACGGTACTAGCGGATGACCCGCTGTTGACGGTACGTAACATTGAAAAGATGAAACATCATCCGTTGCGAGTAGTGTTAGACTCGCAGTTGAAGTTGCCGCTAAACAGTAAGTTGGTTCAAACGTCAGAGAAAACTCCGTTGATGCTGGTTGTGAGCGAAGCCGCCGCGGCAGAACACACGCCGCAGGTTGAGCAGTTAGAAAATGCGGGCGTGAAGTTGTTACGTTATCAAAGCGAAAACGGTGAACAACATCCTCCAATGGAATGGGTATTAGAGCAATTGTTTGAACAATACAACATCGGCAAGTTGTTGGTAGAAGGCGGTGCAAACGTGTTGGGGAAACTGTTTGATGCCAATCTGATTGACGAAGTTCACGTGTTCATTGCAACAAAATTGCTGGGCGGCGAAAGAGCAAAATCGCCAATCGCGGGTATTGGAATAGAGCAAATGCAAAATGCGTTACGTCTTGAAAATCCGAAGATAGAAATAATAGAAAAAGACATCTATGTTCACGGAAGCGTGGTGCGATAGAGTTTGTTTTTCGTGTAAAAAACAATTGGTATAACAATGTCACGTTTCATCATTATTCTCACACTAACGCTTATCACATTACAAAACACGTTCTCACAGGATAACGTGTTATCGTCTCGTCGCGTCTCCGTACAGTGGGCGGAAGTGCCGTTGCGTCAAGGTGTGATGCGGCTTGCGGAAGTTTACGACTTCGGCGTTTGGCTAGACCGCCGTGTTGACTCGTCAATCACAATTCAAATCGAAGCATCGCAAGAACTGCTCGGCGAATTTGTCAAACGTCTGGCTGCGGAAAACAATCTCGACGTAACCATTCACGAATCAATCATCTACATCGGCTTGCCAAAATCGGTAACAAAGTTACAACAGTTGTTGCAATACCAACGTCA
Organism: Planctomycetaceae bacterium; assembly: GCA_031287585.1. Classification (GTDB taxonomy): domain Bacteria; phylum Planctomycetota; class Planctomycetia; order Pirellulales; family Thermoguttaceae; genus UBA8133. Next base: position 1,767 of record JAITST010000026.1, read on the forward strand.
ACAAGCAAAGCAACTCCCCGACGCAATGCTAAAAAAACTGGTAAACCGCGAAGCAACAAAGTACCCAATTTTAACCGAACCGTCACGTTTGCTAAAAACATTAGTAACATCGTCTGGCTGTAAACTGACAGATGAGGAACTACTACCACCCGACCTCTGGGATTCAAACAAGTTACCACCGTTACCGCTATCAGACCGTCTAACGTTACTACTATACGGTTTCGACTTAACATACACAATCGACTCCGACAAACACGAGTTAAAATTACAACCAATAGATTCAATTAAACTACTAAACGAGATAGAAAAAATCCAACACAAACAGGACAAAAATGACAATAGTACAAAAGAAAAGCAACAAACAAAACCGCCCACTCTCTCACAACTGCGTTTCACAATAAAGGTTCAAGACCACGAAGCAAAACAACTATTAACAAATTTGGCAGCGAAACTTGAACTGGAAATAGTATTCGACGAAGAATCACTAAAAAAGAAGAACATAGACCTGAACAAAAGAATCAGCATGGAAGTAAAAGACGCAACGTCAACAATCTTATTCCGCGCAGCAACGAAACCGCTAGGAGCAACATTCAAAATCAAAGCCAATACGATAACGATTTATTAAACCTGTACTGAAAACAGGAATAATGTTGGTGAATTATTATCCTCACATCTTCGTGATTCATTTGCCAGCAAGCGTTTCAAGATTGCCAAACCGCTCTCTTGCTGCCAGTGTTCGACCTCCTGCCCGTCGCTCTTGAGCAACTTAAAATAACTCTCGATCCGCTAGCGGTAGTAATACCATAACGCAATCGTGGCGAGTCGACATCTTGGTCAACATTCGACAATAAATACCAACGCGCCAACTCCTTTCGCGTCTTCGGATCAATCACTTTCGCAATCACCAACCGCAGCGTCAACGGTGCGACCGGAACCGAAAAACGTTTGTCTTTCACGTTGCGCCGAGCGGGACGGGACAATGTGACGCTCGTTTCAAAAATATGCTCCTCCGCCGCTTTCCCCTTGAAGTCAATGATACGGCTTTTCAATTACTTGTGTTCCTGATCCGCAAATGTCTTGATGTCCCATATCAAAACGCTTTGTCCATAGTACTCAAAAAGCTGGCGGCGGTTTTAAGGTGGGCTTGAACCAACGCAATCGGAGAACCGTTATCGGCGTTGACCGCAAGTTGAGCAGTGAAGTCGTAGCCGTGACAGTCTTTCAGGCAGTCGCTGATGCGGTCGGTTTTGGACACATGATTTTTGTAGCCGAGTTTGCACCAATCGAAAACGTGGAGGACATAACCGTCGTCGATTTGTTGTTGTTGTTGTTGTTGTTGTTGTGCAAATTGCCGCAGCGGATTGGCGAGAAGTTGAGGAGTGGCATTCTTGTTCGCCCAAAACCGCCAGACTCCCTGTGTTACGGCGAAACCGGAACTCGCACCTGCCGGAATGGAAAGTCCCGCGGCAATACGCTGAGAATGTTGCATCAATTGACCCACTATCATCCAGAAACGATTTGTGCG
>JAITST010000141.1 GCA_031287585.1 Planctomycetaceae bacterium
TATTTTATCCGCTCTCCTCGAAATCGGCAAGTAAGATAGACATACCGACCGTCTTTGCTTGTAATGCCTAATTCACCCAAAAAAATTCCCGCCGATTCGATGAACCGGCGGGCTAAACGAAACTTGAACGGCGAAACAAATTACTGAGCGGCAGTTGTTTTGCCGTCGAAGATTTCTGCTAACTTGTCTTGCAGATGCTGACCGCGGGCTGCCGTGTCGATGATTTTGCCTTCTTTGTCAATCAACAACATCGTCGGAACGCCTTGCACTCCGTAGAATTCGCCAATCTTCTCCCCGCCTGCTTTCAACGTGAGCGGTTCAGAAATAATCCGCCAGTTGATTTTTTCTTTCGCGGCAAACTCCTTAATGTTGTCGTTGATTAGGTCGTTGTCGTCATCCTTATTCTTGCTCCGTTCCCAAACATAGACCGAGACAATTTCCAACCCTTTGTCGTGATACTTTTCGTAAGCACTAATCAAGCCCGGAATCTCTCCACGGCACGGACCGCACCACGTCGCCGTGAATTTCACGACCACGTATTTTCCACGGAGCGAAGACCAATCGAAGTCGCTGCCGTCAATGTTCTTGCCGTAAAGTTTCAGGTCGGCTCCGAGCGAGCGTTTTGCGACGTTTTTAATCTGGGCGGCAGTTCTTTCGAGTGCTGCAACTGCGGCTTTTTTGACCGCTTCGGGATGGTCGAATTTGTCGGAGTTGACGAATTCGATGAAATCCTTGATGGTTTTTTCCGTTAACTTCGGGTCGGCTTTGACGGCTGCCGGTTGTGAAGCAAAATTAACGGCGTACAACAACGGTTGAAATGGCTGCGGATAGTCCTTTCTTGCAGCAAATTCTTTTGCACCGGCAACTGCCTCATTGAACTTTTCAACCGAAAAGTCCTTCTGCAACGGCAAGAATTTTTCCGAGCGGAATTTACGGTATTCAGCAATGATTGGCGGCACCGAGGCGACCGTTTTTGCGGCAGTGGTTCGCGGAGCGGCGGGGTTGGCTTCACCGTCTTTTTTCACGTCGTCACCGACAGCAACGGTAAACGAGTAGCCCGCAATAAGCAGGGCTAACAAAACGAGGGATGTTCTTCTCATAATCAGAGATGGGGTAAAGGGTATCAACAAACGCTTGTTTCCCGCTAAACATATCGGAAAACTAGGTATTATTGTAGCAAGGTTTTTTACAATGTCAATAGAACCCGCAAAAATGAATTGCGAACGCTTGCATAAAAAATTGGCGGGGGTTTCTATTTTGATTAGAGGAGTATCGTTGAGAAACGGTTACTTTTTTATTTCCTCTGGTTTTTCGGCATCTTGACGTTTTTCAGCCGCTTCACGCATTTTTGTGTATCTATTGATTTCCTGTCGTCATCTGATACCAAATCCAGCACGACAACACAAAAAAGAGAAAAATTTGAGCGGCAAAATAAAAAAAAGGAATAAGTAGAGGAAACGTAACCTCTTTTCCTCTGGCGTATTGATAGATCGCAAGCAAAACGCAAGTGACAGTAACCGTAGGACAACACCGCATTGATGTTAGCCAACCATCACGCCAATATGAATACATACCTGCATCTGCATGCGAAGGCGAGGACATAGCCAATATAAACGAACAAACAAACACCACCGGCTGTAGATATACAACCGCTAACAGTGTTCCAATAATGAGGAAAATACTACGTGTCTTTGAGTTGTGTTTCTTCATAAATTCGAGATTCTCAAATATATTTTATTATCTTTCAAATTTGTTGGTATGTTGTTTACCGCCGTATTCATACACAAGTACGTTACCTACTATAACTCTGACTCCATGATAACCCCAGTGTAGGGCAATATTACTTGGAGTTGGAACATAATTTCCCGTTGAAGCACCATAAAAAATGCCGTAATCACTTACAAGAAAGCGGGCATTACTATTGTCACTACTACACGCTTGAATAATCAAGGCTCCAAGTTTATACATTGCTACAGAAGCAATACTATTTGCTCCCACGTACGGAATCGACCAATCTGGACCTGCCGTATAAACATTCGTACCGCTGCTGCCAATAGAATTATTTCCGCCGTGCCCCATCATATACAAGCCGTGGAGTTGTTTATTATTAGAAAGATTCTCAATCATATTTTTATAGGCATTACATGCTTGCGCTGCACCATCAACTGTTTTCGGATAAGTGTCGTTGTCAAATGTTTCAACCTTAAAGCCAAGATTGGTGAGGTCGTTGATATTATCAGACCAACCCATATATGCTTTACCGGCTGTCCCAGTTTCCCCGAACCACGCCATCAAAATTGTGTTAGGGATTTCGAAGGTTTGCCCCGCGGCAAGTTTATGGTCAACCCGCAGTTCTTCCGCCGAAACAAAGGTGCCGTCTTGTAAGGTTACCGTTTGTGAATTTGGTATAAGCCAACTCTGAAATTCAGTCGCTTCTAATCCGGCTTCACGGGCAAGATTGTAAATCATATCACCTGCACCGGAAACAACCGTTGCTGTTGGCTGACCGGAACGCGTTATCGTCCAAGATGATTGTGATGCTTCATAATATGCAGTGTCAACTCCCGTATCTAACCGTGCGATGAAGGACGAATCCGCAACATTCAAGCAAACAATGTCTGCCGTGAGATTCACCCCCCCAACTGTGTAATCGACGGCTTCGATATAAACCGCTTTAGAAAAGGATGTGTTCGTTGCAGAAAGAGTTGTTTTCAGCGTTCGTTGATAATCCATACGCCCTTGCAACGGTCCGTATGTGCCGTAATGCAAATGCTTTCCCTTTGTCGTGGTTGACCACATCACTAAATCAGAAGGGCCTGTCGCATAAACGTCTATTTCAAATTTTTTTGCTGGATCAGAACTTGTTAAAGAATCTATCCATACGTAGAGTTTTGTTTCTGCCAAATCATTTTCGTTTGTGACACTCCCGTAATTGTCTGTTGTTATTAACATCTGGTTCTGCGGTGTATCATACAACAACGGACGTTCTAATAAATCTTGGATTCCGTTATTATTATCGTCATCGCTATTGATAAACATTTGCCGAGCGATATTTTTCACATCTGGCAAACTGTCGGTAGTGTTGACTTGCCCATCGTTATTACTATCCGTCGTAATCCGAATAATCGCCCCGTCTTTGATTTCGATACTGGCAGATTGACCACCGCCTACAGCAGCGTTCCAATCCGTTCCTTTAGCAGACCACGTTGTGCCGAAAATTACAAGAAATACATTTTCGCCAGCATCATCGAAAGGAGTGTTTGTTAAAGAAGGTGTTGGGACAAATAACGTTCCTTCGTCCAACCAATCGAAAACAGGCACAAGCCGTATTTTCACTTCCGTTTGACCGTCGGGAATTGAAACCGAGAGGTGGGGAAAAGTGTTTAACGAAGCACTTAACACCGCCCAAGTGTTCGTTTCGGCATTGTATCGCTGCAAAACATAATCATCGTTCAGCGTTGCATTGCCTACTAACATTAAATTCGTTTCGATTGCATACGAAGTATCCTTGACGAAGTTATCATTTGTCCGCCGGATAACCCATTCGCCGTAATCCGGCAATACACCGTCAAGCCGTTCTGTTGCAACGCCGTCCGTTGTTTCTATCGACACCGTCCAATCGTCTTTCCCTTGAAACAATTCACTTATATCCGTTCCTGTTAACGCGGTATCATAAATCGCGACTTCGGCAATGCTGCCGCTAAAAGTCCGTGGGTCGGTGGGCGTGCCGTGTCTGCCGACATACCACGCCGGAGAAAACGAAGAATAATTTTTGATGTCTGCAATATCAACAGAGGAATATCCGCTTACCGGATTGTTTGAACTATTGACATAAAGTTTCAATGAGTTGCTGTTGTTCTCATCGTCGAACACAGCAAAGACCGTGTATTCTTGATTGGCAAGCACGGAATACTCTACGAGAGAGTTAGACGGGTTGTGCCACGCTCCGAATTGGATTTTGCCGTCTCGAATCCGCAAGAACAATTCA
>JAITST010000057.1 GCA_031287585.1 Planctomycetaceae bacterium
ACAGCAAAGAATACACGTTGCAGTGGAACCGCAGCGGTAAAAAAGTTTATAAAGTCGGAGTCTCGTTTGATTCAACAAAACGCAACATCGGCGAATGGAAGGTTGAGTAATCGGTTGGCAGAGAGAGATTTGTTGTACTTGTCTTACAAATTATGCGTGACTAGTTACGTTACCCTAAACTTCAACGGTTCACGTTTCCTGTATATTACGAAACGTGCCGTAAGCCATATTACTAGCAGACCTACAAACGTTATTGCGATGTATCCCGCTCCCGCGTAATCGGTGTCCGGCTCTTCGTGGACGTGAGTTACGTCTGTGCCGATTAGTAGCGGGGCGTAGTGCTGAGTTTGAGATTGGTTTGATTTGTATGCCCAGAGTTTGTAGAAGATTGCGTTTACCGTCACCGTCTCCGCATAGTTGTTATCCGCTCCGCTTCTCATTCCGTCGGGCAAATTGGGTACGCAGATTACAATCGGGTTTCCCTGCGAATTGTCTGTGTAAAGATATATCTGATAATAAACTTTCATACCAAAACGCTCATCAGTGACTGGCGTACTCACTACCCGCTTCGCTACTCCGTGAAGTTTTACCACTCGCCCGCGTTGTGTTTCTGGTCGCATAAACAAATCGTAAACGCTATCGTACTCGCGACCAGACTTCTTCAACTCGTTATCCGCGTAACGCCGCAAAGTACCGGGTTGCAGTTTGTTGACCGCCGCCAACATTTGATAAAACGGCTCGCCGTCGTTTTCCGTCAGCAACAACGCCCGCCGCAACGTTGCCTTGTCGATTCGCGGCTTCACACCGTCCGCCGTTCGCTTCAAGTCGTCACGTCTAATCACAGGAATCGCGTCGAGTGTGCTAACGTCCATTCCGCCTGACGCTAGCAACGCGAAAACATCCGGCGGCTTCGTCGGATACCATTCCAAACGCGGTGTCACGAACAACGCGGTGTCACCGTTTGTTTCGCTTACCGTTCGCTGCAAAAAGATTCCGGTAAACCCGCACGGCTCGTTAATCGCTGTTTCTTGTTTCCACGTCTGCGGAACTTGCAACGTGTAAACAATCACCTTACCAACATCATCGCCAACAACTTCGCAACGATATAAAAATTTGTAACGTGCCGTTTGCTTGTATTCATCACTATCACCATCAACGGCATCATCAATATTGTAATCAAGTTTGCGGCATTCGGCATCGGTCAACCGAATCGGTGTAACGAACTTCGCTTCGCCGCGCAAAGTAAAAGTACACCCGCGACAACTTGTCGGTTCATCAACGATACCGCTAACGTTATTCTGTGACGCTTGCGATTTGAGATAACGGCGAGGCACACGGTTCGTCAGTTTCGCCAAGAGTTCGATATACGCCTGACGCGATTCTTCAAACGCATCGTCACTACTACTCATCGCCGCCCACGTTTGAACGTCAACGTTCATCAACGATTGTACAAACGTTGCGTCAATCGTTGTTTCACTGGTTATTCCCGCGTGAACATAAGCACCTGACAACGCGATAAACAAAATTTTCGGCAGCACGAAATGTATCGGCGGTTTCCCTCCGTCACGCCGATTGATACGCCAACGTATAAAAAGCCATACGACCAACGCGATACCAAGCGTAAACCAAATTCCGTACTTATCCCGAAACGTCGTATCGCTCGCTGTGTCCGGCTCGTTAGCGTTTGGCAACCACTGTAACGTATTCGCCAAAACAGTCGGACTGGAATAAACATCTTCACCAACCATATAGTAACGATTTTTATAGAAAACACCCGTCACCTGAATCGTCTCGTTCATCCTTTGCGCGACAGGGAAATTATCGGGCAGCGTCGCAACGCAAAGCGTCAACGGAATCTCCGCGTTGTCTGACATCCGAACGTAACAGAGAAAAAAATTGATACTGTCATCGTTACTCGTTTGTTGTTCACAACGCAAAACACGTCCGTTAATTGTAACAACACGCCCACGATACGCTGCCGCCTGACGTTCCAACTCGAAGAACGAAACGTCACCGCTCGTTTGTGTTTCAAGTGACGATTGCGGAGTGTTCGCGAGATAGCCAAACAAGTACCGCCACGCATCAAGTTCCGCACCGCGAACCAACGGCGTGTTATCACGAACGGCGGACAAGCGTTGTTGTTCCGGTAACGGCGTATTAACAATAACGTCTGCAACGCACGTGTTGAACAAGCAAACCGTAAACACAATCACAAACGCAACCGCTGTCATCTTACCAAACCCAATCCCCGCAGTTTCGCAATACACTCGTCGCGCTCGCGGCATCGTTCAAGATTCCGCCACGCTTCGTCTTGCAACCTCATAAACTCGCTCTCGTCAACCGGTACTTTTCCCGCCGCTGTGATTCGCGTTATCATATCGCGGTCGGGTTTCGATAACCGCAACGATTCAAACTGATAATCGACAAACGCCTCCCACGCCATCGGAAACAACGGCTTAACAATCGCGTGACCAATCGTTTCGGCGTAAGAACGTATCTCAAATTGAGCGTCCGATGCCATCCGCAATCGCAGAAAATGGAACAGATTATGCAAGTTCGTTTTCCAGTACGCTTCCGTGTAAGTTGAGAGCGGCAAATCCTTTCGTGCCTGCTCACGAGCGATACCTTGTTCAATGCGGCTGTTGTACAACTCGCGTGCCTGCTGATGAAACACACGTTCCGCCTCGCACAACTCGAATCCCGCACTCTCATCAATAAAACCATCGCTGCCCTGACGATTCGAGTCCGACTGCTTCCGCCAAGCGGTCGGTTCTGTCTCGTAAGCGGCATCAATGGCAATCGAATAACGGGTACTATATTCGTTGACCGACGCGGTACGATGACGAATCCACTGCCGCCATGTATCCATCGGTACACGAATCAAAAACTTGATTTCAACCATCTCGAAAGGCGTAGTATGCTGGTGACGCATAAGATAACGCAAGAGAGTACGGTTGTCAGAAACCTTTCGGGTTCCCTCACCATAACTAACCCGCGCCGCTTGAACAATCGCGTCATCGTCGCCCATAACATCAACAAGACAAACAAACCCGTTATCAAGAACAGGAAATTTTTTCCAACGTAAAGTATTTTGCATAAATGATTGTTAAAAGTGATTGGATAGTGAAATGTGAATTGTGTTTTTGTAAGGCGTACACGCCGCCAACAATCTTACCTCACCACATACAAAACCAACTCCTCGTTATCCGCTTTTAGCGTTACCGGTTCTACGGTTTTGATTTTTTCTAACGTTACCTTGTTTGCTAACGTTTCGCGAGCGATGTAGCCATTGAATTGTTTTACCGCTTCCACTATCACCTGCGAAGCCGTTTCTATTCCTACCTCTATTCTGTCCGTATATTCGCAACCGATTTCTTTCCGGCGGTTTTGTATCATTCTTACAATTTCCCGCGCATAACCCTCAGAGATTAGTTCCGGTGTCAGTTCCGTTGCTAACACTACAACTCCCACAGGACTATCCGCCGCCGCCCAGCCCTCTTTTGCTGTCAGACGGATTTGGATGTCGTCGCCTGTCAGTTCTACCGGTTCGCCTTCGATTTTAATTGTCACCTTACCGCTCTTACTCATCTCGCTAACCAACTTCGTTCCATCGACTTTGCTCAATTCGGTTTTCAATAACGGCAGTCGTTTTCCAAGCCGCGAACCGAGTTTCTTCAAGTTCGGCAGTACATTATAACTGACAAACTTCGCCGCCTCGTTTGTCACTCCAATTGTCTTCACGTTCAACTCCTCCTTAATCTCCTCGAACCGGCTCGCAACCGATACGTCGTTCGTGCCGTCTTTCGCGAACAACTTGTAATGTTCAGGATTTGAGAATATCACTTCGATTCGCGAGAGCGGTTGACGTACTTTCAACTTCGCGTTCATTCTCGCGTTACGTCCGAGCGAAACAATCTCACGCTCCAACGTTATCGTTTCCGACAACACCGCGTCAATTAACGTCTCGTCTGTCGCCGGATAATCGCATAAATGAACACTCGCGAGCAAACTCTTATTACCGCCCGTAAGTTGCTGCCAAATCCGTTCCGACAAAAATGGTACGAACGGAGCAATCAGTTTCGCGGTCGTTATCAAACATTCAAACAGTGTCCAATAAGCGTCGTTTTTCGACTGAACCACTTCTGGATTCGTATCTTTCGACGAACTCCAAAATCGGTCGCGATTCCGGCGCACGTACCAATTTGAAAGCGAATCGACAAACGCCGACAACTTTCCGCACGCCGTGTAATGGTCGTACACGTCCATTCGTTCCGTCACAAATTTTATCGCCGCGTTCAGTTCGCTGATAATCCAGCGGTCAATCTCGCGACGCTCGCCAACAGGACGATAGTTCGCGGCGGTTTGCAAAACAGACTGATTAAGTTGTCCGCGATCACTCGTCAACGTCGATGTGTTCAACTGACCAATCGGGTCAAATCCGTCAATCTTTCCATACACATTATAAAACGTAATCACGTTTGACAACCGAATCAAAAACTCCGGCATCGAATCCTTAATCGCCTGCTCACTGTACCTAATCGCAGTCCACGGAGTTTGGTTCGCGTAAAAATACCAACGCAGCGCATCCGCGCCATACTTAACAAAAATCTCGTTTGGCTCGCGGTAATTGCGTTTGCTCTTCGACATCTTCTGACCGTCTTCACCGAGCATCAAACCAAGTACGATACAATTCCTGAAATCAGTTTTGCCGAAGAGTAACGTGCTAATCGCGTGCTGACTATAAAACCAGCCGCGCGTCTGGTCTAACGCTTCGCTGATGAAGTCGGCGGGAAAATTGTCCTTGAAAATTTCACGCGAGTGCGGATTGTGCGGATAACCCCATTGTGCAAACGGCATCGAACCGCTATCGTACCAACAGTCAATAACCTCCGTCACTCGCCGCATCCGCGCACCATCCGCGAACGGCGAACTGTACGTTATCGCGTCAATGTATGGCTTGTGAACTTTAAGGTCGTCGTTCAATTTCGGGTTAACGAGTTTCGCTTTTTCCCAAACGTCAGTACCTTCAACACCCGTCTTCTTCATCAACTCGTCATACGATTCAATCGCTTCCATCTGACCAGTTTTCTCACAAACCCAAATCGGCAACGGCGTTCCCCAATAACGTTCGCGCGACAACGCCCAGTCAACATTTGTTTCGAGAAAGTTACCGAATCGCCCGTTTTTGATATGCTCCGGCATCCACGAAATCGTTTCGTTTTCCGAGAGCATTTTGCCTTTGAATTGCGACGTTCGGATAAACCAACTCCGACGCGGATACTGAATCAACGGGTCTTCGTCGCTTCGCCAGCAGAACGGATAATCGTGCAAGTATTGTTCCTGGTGAAACAACAGACCGCGTGATTTCAAGTCGCGAATGATATCACGGTCGGCTTCTTTCACCCAACGCCCTTCGTAACCGGGGGCTTCGCTTGTGAACTTTCCATCGGACGCAACGGCACAAATCAACTCCGGCGATTCACCGTCAACGAAACGCTGTTGCTCCGCGACGAGAACGTCAAAGTCAACTTCACCGAATGCCGGTGCTTGATGGACTAAACCGGTTCCAGTGTCGATGGTAACGAAGTCTGCCGCGACGACTCGCCACGCTATTGCCTGTTTGCCGCCGGTTTTGAGTGTGCCGAATGTGTCACCGAGTTTGTCGTAGTAATACGGAAACGGCGGTACGTAACGTTTACCGATGAGCGTTTCACCGGTAAATGTTTCGAGGGTCTCGGTGGTCTTCTTCAACTTCGCCGCGGCTTGTTCAACCAAATCGGTCGCGATAATCGACAACCGTTCGTCTTTCGTTCCGTCCTCTGCGGCAAAGCGAACGAGTGAGTAATTCAGTTCGGGGTGAACAGCCGCGAACTGGTTGCTAGGTAATGTCCATGGAGTAGTTGTCCAGATAACAAGGTCAATTACGGTGTTTGCCCATTTTTCGTTTAACGAATCGCGTAACGGAAACCGTACAAAAACGCTGGGGTCTGCAACTTCGCGATACCCCTGACTGACTTCGCCGCTAGACAACGCCGTACCGCCCTGCGCCCACCACCAAACAATTTTGTGACCTTGATAGAGTAAACCTTTCTGGAACAAAGTTTTCAACGACCACCAAACCGACTCGACATAACTTTGATGATAAGTAACGTAAGCGTTGTCGAGATTTATCCAAAAGCCAAGCCGCTCGGTCAGATCTTCCCATTGTTTGGTATAACGAAACACGGATTCCTGACAACGTTGAATGAACGGCTCAACACCGTAGTTTTCGATTTCGTCTTTGGAATGAATCCCTATCTCCTTGCAAACTTCAACTTCGACCGGCAATCCGTGAGTATCCCAACCGGCTTTCCGTTCGCAGAAATAACCGCGCATAGTTTTATAACGCGGGTACAAATCTTTAATCGCGCGGGTAAGACAATGCCCCGGATGCGGCAACCCATTAGCGGTAGGCGGTCCCTCATAAAAGACAAACCGTGTCTCCCCGCGCCGCAATTCCAGCGACCGGCGATAAATATCGTTCTCCTTCCAAAACCGAATAGTTTCCTTCTCCAACAAATCAAACGATAACGAAGTATTCTGAATAACGTCTTCTGACATATATGTAACAAATCAAATATGAGTAAAACAAAAACGGCAACCGCAAAAAACACAAGACAATAATGATAACGAATTTGCAAGAAAATTCAATGGGGCAGGAGAAAACTATCAGTGAACGGGTGCACCAAAACCTGATGATTTTAGTGCATTCCAAAACTCTTGGACAACAATATCGGAGGGTATTTCAACTAGTCCCAAACTCACTCACCGCCAATTTTTTTACCGCCGCCAAATCTAACTTTCCTGTTCCGAGAATCGGAATCGTCGCTACCTCGCGGAAACAGTTTTCGTTTGGTATCCAGAGTTTGGGGAAGTCATCTTCTATCATTATGGTACGTATTTCCGCAACTGTTAGCGGTAACTTCCGATGTAAAACTATTATTTGCTCACCACGTGTTTCGTGCGGCAACGCTGTTACCGCAATATCAACTAAACCGTCATCTTTCTCACGTTTCACCGTTGCCGCTTTTACTATCTTCTGAATCCTTTCCTCTATCAAAACGTGCGGCACCATCTCGCCGCCGATTTTGGAAATTCGCGTCAACCGTCCGGTTATAAACACAAAACCTTCCTCGTCACGATAACCAACATCGCCCGTCGTGTACCAACGATTTTGTATCACCTTATCCGTCATCTCTGGCGCACGATAATAACTCTTCATTACAATCGGTCCCTTAACAACTATCATACCAACTCCGTTCGGGGGCAAATCTTCACCCGTATCGAGGTCAATAACTTTCATTGCGGTATGAGGCAACGGCTGCCCAATCGAACCGTCACGCAAGTACGGATGATACGGGTCAAGTTGCAAAACTTTGACAATGTTCGTCGCGGCACACGGCGACAACTCCGTCGTCCCGTAACCCTCAGCCGGTCGAATACCATACTTCTGTTCCCACGCGTCCATCAAATCGAGCGGCAACTTTTCCGCACCCGTTATCACAACGTTCAATTTCTCAAAATCCTCACGGGGACAACGCCGGAAATAATTTCGCAAAAATGTCGGCGTTAGCGGTGCGAACGTACACTTATGTTTCCGAGCCAGTTCACCAATTAGTTTCGCGTCGAGCGGACTATAATGTAGTACGCCGGTACAACACGACAACGTCACAAGCCAGAAATTACCGACGTAACCAAACGCATGAAAGAACGGCAGCACACACAGCGTGACATCGTTTTTCTGCAACTGAATCATATCGAGAAAACCACGCGCACAATGCCCGACATTCCCGTAAGACAACTGAACACCTTTCGGTTGTCCTGTCGAACCCGATGTGAAAATGATAGTCAAATCATCTTCCTGTTTCACTTTGTGCAAACCAAGTTGACGGTCAATGAGCCACGATGGTGTAACGATAACGTAAAGCAGTGTCAGGAGTTTATCAACTTTAGTCGCCTTCGCGAGCAAGTCTTCCATACAAATAACGTCGGCATCAAGTTTCATATCAGGGAAACGCTGAATGAGCCGCCGGCTTGTCAAAACGTGCGACAGTCCCGCCTTCTCAATACAATAATTGAGAATATCGTTACCGAATGTCGGATTAAGATTCACGACAACACGCCTGTCAATCGCAATCGCGCCATTAACAACCATACCGCCAACAGACATCGGCACGAGCGCACCTACATTCGTCTCGTCCGGCTTCAACACGCTCTTTCGCAACTGGTGTCTGGCAATCAAAAGGGCAGTCAGGAAACTGTAACCAGACAACGTTACGCCCGTCGTATCCGTCATCCACTTACGAAATCCTTTTCGTTTCGCGTTCCGAATCAACTTCTGTTGTGGAATCCGCAACCGCCGTTTCCCGTGTTCACGCATCGTATCGACACCGAGTTCTTCAACGATTTGTTGAAGTTGCTGCGGATCACGCGGATGTGTTACCGGCTTCCCAAACGAGATAACAACGCTCTGCTTCAATCGTTTCGGAAACAACGACAGTTTCCCTCTGTTCGCGTAACTAAACATACTCCCGAAAAGTCCTCCGATATAAAACGGAACAATCGGTGTGTCTTCGTTACCTTTGAGAAACGCGAGGAAACCCGGCTCGAAATGACGTACACCGCCGGTTCGCGTTATCCCGCCTTCGGGGAAAATGCAAAGTTGTTCGCCGTTTTTCAACGCTGTACGCGACATTCGTAACGCCTCAACAACTTTCTTACCCGGTAAAACAGGAATCACACCCGCTTGGTCAGCGAGGTGTAAGAGTAACTGGTTTGAGATGTGTTTTGAGTGAGCAAAAAAACGAACCTGCCGTTCAAGCGATACATAGACCAGAAATCCGTCGAGATAACTAACGTGATTGCCGACGAACAAAACCGCACCGTCAGCCGGTATGTTTTCAAGTCCGACAATCTTTACTCTGTAAATAAAAGTGAAGACAAACTTGAATAACACAACCGCGAGCGGCAGTAGATAATGCCACGCAAGCGCAAAGGCAACCACCAACGCCATCAAAGCCGTTGTCAACCAAACTCCGTTCGCGTTAATCCCCAACACCGGAATTGCGTAGTTTATAGGTTTGTTCTCATCCGACTTGTTCTCACCGGATTTCTTACCGTCATCCGATTTTGAGTCGCCTGTTTTACTTCGCTGATCGACTTGCGCTTCCACCATTTCGTCGAAAAGACGGTCGGTTGCGTCGTGAATGTTACGCTGTTTCGGTTCAAGCGGCGTTTGTTCGGCTTGCTGCGTTCTACCTATAAACGGCAGCGGGATTTCATCTTGCGTAAGAATCGGGAAAAGCACCGACGCGAACAGAAACATAAACGAGAACGACATAAAATTTACCGCCGCCAAAATTCGTCCGCGTATCTCTTTCGGACTGCTCGCCTGAATGAACGATGCCATCGGCACGTCATATATACCGCAGAAAACACCAAGCAGCGACATAAAAATCACAGCGAAAATATAACCACTCGACAACAACGCCGCACTCCGTCCGTCCGCGCAACTTTCCGGCGTGAACGACAGAATAATCGCGCATATAGTTATCCCAAACGCACCGAGCGGGACGAGTCCGAGTTCGATACGTTTACGCGAAATCACTCCCGCGAGTATCGAACCGGCACCGATTCCGAGTGACAGAATCGCTACCAGGTACGACTTGTAATCGTCGGAAACTTTGAGAATGGCGATAGCGTAGATGTCGATATTCTGTTGAGCAATCGCGGCAAGTCCCCAAAAAAACGCGCTCGCGGACGCGGCGACGCAGAGCGAACGATAACTGAAAAGAGTACGTAAATCGCGATACGTTTGAAGCGGGAAGTTGTATGGGAATTTCGCGTTCGGGTCAAGAGCGGCAAGCGGCGTGATAAAAATGCTTGACACGAATCCAACAACCGCAACACCGAGCAGCGTTATCATCCAAAGGTAAGGGCGTACCGTACCGCCCGTTCCGACGACGGGCATCTTCGTCGCATCAAGTTCGGTTGTCATCATACCGAGTTGACTGCCGACAACAGTACCGGCTATAACCGCTATCATAGTTGACATCGCGATAAGACCGTTCGCGGCTGTAAGTTTTTCGGTTGGTACAAGGTCTGGAACGCTGCCGTATTTCGACGGACTGAAGAATGCCGCCTGTATCGCCAACATCGCCATCACGACCAACATCCCGTAAACATTCTGACAATAAATCGCGACAAAACCGATGAGTATAATAACGATTTCCGCCGCCTTCGCGGTTATCATTACGTTACGGCGGCTGAACTTGTCTGTACAATAACCGGCAGTCGAGGCGAACAAGATAAACGGCAAAAACAAAGTCGCCCCGCCGACCGCGAGAATAATTTTACGGTTCTCATCCCCGTCCCAGCCGACACAAGCGTTACCGACAGGAATAATGAACCAACGAAAAATGTTGTCGTTCATCGCAACAAGGAATTGAGTAATGAGCAGCGCGACAAAACCGCGATTCCAGAGCGATTTAGGAACGCGGGTTGTGTCTGAATTGACACCGTTTGAACTATCTACTGAATTAGTTTGCATAAATTGTTATTGAAAGGTTATTGCAAGTAATGGTAAGTTTGTGATAAATTAGTGTGGTGCAAAAGTCATAAAACTCAACCATTTTACACACTATTCACCAACATTGCAACTATGACCATACCCGTTGACCACGAACAACGCCGAATCGCAATTTTGGAAACCGCGTTTGAACTCTTCGCCGCAGACGGTTACGGCGGTGTAACGTACCAGAAGATTGCGGACGGTTGTGACATTGCGAGAACGTCAATTTATCGTTACTTCAAAAGCAAGGAAGAAATTTTCACTTACGCAATAATCCTGACAACAAACAAACTAACAGCGATAACAGAAAAGGTACTGGAAAGAACCGACTGGACAGCGATAGAAAAAATAACAAGAATAATGCACATAACAGTTCGTCTGCTGGCGGACAACAAAGTATTCCTGACAGTGGTATTAGACTACGCCTTAACACAAAAACAGACCGGCAACGATATAAAACGCCGTGTACGCCGTCACACTTTCGGAATGAAATACATCTTATACCGCCTACTGAAAGACGCAGCCCAAAACGAAGAAGTAAAAATAAAAAAGCCGGAAATAGTGTCAACGCACCTATACAGTTTTTTGGAATCGTTTGTACTAAACCTAACAGTAACAAACGCCCAAGATACAAAAGATTGTCTGGAATCAATTGATAGTTATATTGAGTCGATAAAGAATGGTGATACGTAGGAGCAACAAATTGATTGGCAAAACAGCGATCCGAAACATTCAAGTTGAAAATATGGTACAATGAGAGCCGAGAAAAATCTTCCGCCTTTTTAACCGTGTAATTGTTTTTTTCCAATGCCGAATGATGTACAAATCAGAATTATGTACTTTATCTCACCTGTTCAAAAACACAATTAAAATCGCTTTCGATATGTAATATGACAAACAAGGAAACCGCTTACAAAAAGATTACAGAACTCGTTGAAAAATACTTACGGCAACGTGAGAATTATGAAGACGATAACTTCAATGAAGCACAAACACGAATTGATTTTATTAATCCTTTCTTTGAGGCACTCGGCTGGGATATTGACAACAAATCTGGTTATTCGGAATCGAATCGTGAGGTAATCCACGAGGATAAGGTTAAAGTCAACGGGACAACCAAAGTTCCAGACTACGCATTCCGGTTGGGCGGCGGTAACCGTTTGTTCTTTGTTGAAGCAAAAAAACCTAGCGATAATATCAAAAACATCAATATCAAAAAATCAAATGAATCCGCCCAACAACTGCGGCGATACGCATGGCATAAGAAACTGGCAATCAGTATTCTTACAAATTTCAAAGAATTTGCGGTGTATGATTGTACGGTTATGCCTAAACATTCCGACAATGCTTCGACGGGACGGCTTGCTTATCTCACTTGTCAAGATTATCTCAATCAAAAAGCGGACGCACGGAATGGCTTTGAATTTCTCTGGAATACGTTTTGTAAGGATAACGTTCTCAAAGGGGGCTTGGAGCGGTTTATCAAGAGTGACACGTACAAAAGAGGAGCAGAAACTGTTGACGGCAAATTTTTACAACTTATAGATGGTTGGCGAATACGTTTAGCAAGGGAGATGTGCCGCTTAAATCCGCAACTGACTGAAGATGAACTGAACTTTGTCGTCCAACAAACTCTCGACCGAATCATTTTCCTGCGTATTGCGGAGGGGCGAGGAATAGAATCGCAAGACTCACTAAAAAAGGCAACGGAACATGGAGATTTTTACAAAAATCTTTTTCACTTGTTTGTACAGGCAGATGAAAAATACAATTCGGGATTATTTGATTTTGAAAAAGACAGAATCAGTAAATTGCTTATCGTTGATAACCATGTTATAAAAGCAATTGTTAAAGACTTGTATCCTCCAAGTCCCTACGATTTTGTAAATATACCTGTTGAAATTTTAGGAACGGTTTATGAGCAATTCCTTGGTAAGACGATTCGCCTTACGCATGGACATCATATCAAAGTAGAAGAAAAGCCGGAGGTCATTAAGACAGGCGGAGTTGTTTATACACCGCAATACATAGTCAATTATATCGTACAAAATACCATCGGTAGGTTAGTAGAGGGGAGAACGCCGAAAGAAGTATGTAAGATAAAGATTGTCGATCCTGCCTGTGGCAGCGGTAGTTTTCTTCTTGGAGTATATCAATACCTACTTGACTGGCACAGAGATTATTACTTGAAAAATACCAGTTCGTCAAAGGGAAGAAAGGATGATCCGCTTACGCCTCTTGGTCATTTGACGACAGCCGAAAAAAAACGTATTTTGCTTAATAACCTTTACGGAGTAGATATTGATGTGAACGCAGTTGAAGTAACGAAATTGAGTTTACTGCTAAAATGTATGGAAGGAGAAACGGAAGCGAGCATTGAAACGCAGCGTCAATTGTTTCACGAAAGAGTTTTACCGTCCATTGATGATAATATCCGTGATGGTAACAGTCTTATTGATACCGATTTTTACGATAATAATTTAGAGTTTAGTGAGGAAAAAAATATAAAACCATTTAGTTGGAAAAGAGCGTTTCCTGACGTTTTCAAGCAAGGCGGGTTCGATGCTGTTATTGGAAACCCTCCGTATGTTATGTTACAAAATCTTGAGACAAAAAGTATTTTTGACTATAGTCTAAAAAAATTCGTATCAGCGAAATATAAAATAGATGCTTATCAGCTTTTCATTGAACGAGCCATCAGTTTGTCAAAAGAGAATGCGTTATTGGGTTTTATTACGCCGAATACTTACTTAAAAAACGTTCACGCAGAGCCATTGAGAAAGTTAATACTGGATTACACAATTATTCATGAAATTTTATTATTCTATTATTCCGTTTTTCCGACAACAAGCGTTGATACAAGTATTATCCTTTTAGAAAAAGGAAAAGCGTCAAAGAATACTAATCTACAAGTTAGCACTTCGGATACCATTTTTAAGGTAAAAAAATGTGCCAAAATCAAACAATCAACATTTTCCTGTAATACTCGATGTAATTTCAATCTTTTCATTTCCGATAATGATTTGAAAATTTTGGACAAAATCGCGAAAAAATCCGTACCGCTTGAACATTACTGTGGTGCTTATTTTGGTATCCAGACTTTCGACAGGATAGAATATGTCAGTAAAATAAAAAAGAACAAGCACTATGAACCGGTTGTTGATGGTAGGAATATTGAACCGTATAGACTGATTAATGCGGAAGAATATGTGCAATACATACCATCCGCAATCAAAAGCGGCGGTAATGAAGCAATATACAGACAAGATAGAATTGGTATCAGACAAATTGGAGTATTGCCGATTGCAACATTGATTCCGGCTAATATTTTCACGTTAAACACAATTTATAACGTATTCTTAAAAAATGAAGCGGATATAAATCTTAAATTTTTGTTGGGTATCATCAATTCCCAAGTTACAAAATATTTCTGGAAAAAGAAAAATTCCGACGAAAAAAGGACATTTCCTAAAATTAAAAAAGAGGCGATACTTTCCATCCCTGTACCGAGTACTTCAAAAGATAACAAAGATTCACACGATACCATTGTCAGTCTCGTTGACCAACTTTTGAAACTGAATACAGAAAAGAGTACCGTAAAATTAACAACGAAATCGAAGCAGATTGTTGAAAAGATTGCGTACTGTGAACACAAAATCGACGATGCTGTTTATCAACTTTACAGACTAACAAAAAATGAAATTGAAATTATCGAAGGAAAATAGTTGCACAACGATTAACATTGCGGTAATCCTTTCACTCCAAACAATTTCTTAAAAACTCACCATCGCAAGCGGTATGCGTCAAAAACCGGTCCGTCAACGCATGTTCGTTTGTAGTCCCACTCGTTCGCGTTGTTTGCGTCTTGGTATTCTACCACGCAGCCGAAGCAGATTCCTAGTCCGCAACTCATTGGTGATTCCAGCGATACGTCGCACGGTAGTTTTAGCCGCTTTGCTTCGCTTGCCGCCGCCCGCAACATTGGTGACGGACCGCACGCCAGAAGTTTTGTCCGCTCGTTATGTTTGTCAATCGAACTTCCAATTAGTTTGGTTATCAGTCCGCTATGTCCGAATGTTCCATCGTCAGTTGCTACCTTCACTTCGATACCCAGACTTTTGAAGTCGTCAATACACGAAATTCTTGTCTTTGTTTTTGCACCGTACAGAAACGTCAGACGCGGCGGATTCGGTGAACGTTGCCAATGTTGAATCAGTCGATAAAACGGCGTATGACCGCAACCGCCCGCGACCATTACGAAGTTGTCATAACGTTCACGTTCGTTATCGTCGCAACACCAGCCGTTGCCGAGCGTTCCCCAAACGTTGAGCGGCGTACCAACCGGCAACAACGAGAGCCGTTCGGTCATCTTGCCTACTACTAAATAAACAAAGTCCATCGAACCGTCGTCGAACGTGCGGTAAATTCCGAGCGGTCTGCCGAGCAGCGGGGCATCGCCAGCCGTCAAACGCAACATAACAAACTGACCCGGCATCGCTCGTTCCGCCAACTCTGTCGCAGAAATCCGCAAACGAAACGTCCGCTCCGCGACCAATTCGTTTTCAATAATCGTAGCGGTGTGATGTGATTTTTGTGGTGTGTTTGAACAAAACATGTGTAAATCAATCAGCCGTTCGTCCTGTCGCGATGTCAAATTCCGCAATCGCCGGTATGAGCATCGCTAACGTTGTAAAACCATAAGCGATTATGCCGACTAAAAAGCCGAGATGTAACGAACCGTGCAGCAAACTTGTTATGATGTAAAACGTCGAAGGCGGCAACATAAACGCTGCCCACGCGATTGCCCGTGACGGGTTTCGTCCGCCGAGTGTAACGTAAAGTCCCGCGCCGCCGCCGACCATAAACGCGACAAACGGTTGCAGTTGTGCTTCAAACGAACCGCTGAACACGACCATTATCCATATACACGCCGTTATCCCGACAAACAAAAAGAACACCGTTCCTAAACTCATCGCCGCCGCAGTTCGTGTGTTTTCGTTGTTCATACCGATATGCAAACCTATCATCGCAGCAAAAACGAAAAGCATTGTACAGCCAGCAACCAGAAAAACAAGCGGCGTAAAGTCGATACAGCGGTTGAAGTACAACGCGAAAAAAATCAATAGCGGCAGCCCGACGCACCACTTCATATTGTAAAAAATCCCAACCAGTTTTCCAAACACAAACTCTTTCGGCGATATGTCGCTGACGAGCAACAAGTCGAACGTTCCACCGTCGCGTTCGGAGGTCATCGACGAAATCGCCTGCGCGTTCACAAGAACCAGCGATAGAAACAGCAACGGTACAACCGCCCCCGCGATTTGCGCCGTATTCGGCGTAATATACTCCTGCACAACCGACCAGAGCGACCACGAACACATCAGGAAAAACAGAATATACGTTGCGTGAATCGCCCACATTTTCCGCCCGTAAGCACGTGTCCGAATCTCACGCCACAGCACCGGATTATCCCAAACGTGACGCACTCGTCCCGGACTTACCGCGTGAACATTTACGTTACTATTTGCCGTTACTGTTTGTGTTGACAACGTTGCGTTACCGTTAGTGTTCTCGCTAACCGCGAGATGTTGTTCGTGATTAACTTTCGTATCAAACGTTATCGCGTCGAGCAACTGTTCTTCCGCCGCCGTGTTCCGAATCCACGTATCCTGTTCGAGTGTTGTCGAGCGTGTTTCGCGTGACGGATTCCAAATACGAACCATCGCGATTGCAATCAAGTTTATCACAACCGCAATCGCCGCTGCCGCGACCAGAAAATTTTGTACCGGCGTGAGACCGTTCGTTTCGATAGCGGGTTGTGCCGCAATCTGAATCGCGCGCCAAGGTGAGAACATTGCCGCCAACGTTACTGCGGAAACACCGTTAAAAGTTTTTCCGAGCATTCCGGCGTTGATAACTTCACAAACACCAATCCAAATCACTACCAACAAAACCGTAGCCGCTAACGCCTGAAACGTTTTGTCACGCCAGAGAGCAATCGTACTGCCGACACTGCCAAACGCGAGAATTGATAACAATGTTACCAACAGCACACGTAGTATCTGATAATACGAAACGCCGCCGAGCAAAACAATGAACATAAAAACCGGCAAACTAAGCAGCAGCATTGTGATAATCGGAAGCAAACTAGCCATAAGTTTTCCAAGTACCAACTCGAAGTTCGACAGCCGTGTCAGTAACAACAGAATCATCGTCTTCCGGTCTTTCTCCTGAGCAACAGCACCGGCGGAAAACATCGCGGCGAGAAATGTGAGCAGAATAAGTTGTATCGGAGCAAGCAATCCGAATAAAGTTTGTGCGAATCGTGCGAAGTCACCGACATCGGTTATCAATTGCGTACCGCTAAACACAAGCCATGCGGTAATAACAATCAACAACAACACACCGACATAAAGCGACCGAGTCACATAAGTAACATCACGGCGTGGTGCAATAGCAATCTCTCGGTTAAATAAAGGACCGAACATCTCGAATTGTTTTTGAGGTTAAATGAACATTAAATAAAAATACGCAATAGGAGTGAAAAAATTCTATATCATTCCGTCAGACATCAATTCCTCTTTCATCTCTCCCGTCCCTTATCGCGTCAATTATATCTTTCATAGATACATTGACGTTTACACCTTTTATATCTTCCAACGGGGACTTTCCTTGTTTCACCTTCTCATTCATTGAGATTAGTTTAAATTTACTCCCGTCTTTACGGGTTATTATCACATCTTCCTTCAATGCCGTATTCAACACGTCAGAAAAATTTTGTTTTGCTTCCGAATAATTATATGTTCTCATTTTAACCTCCATTCAAAATAGAAATTTTCATATCTCTAGCCACAGTCATCATTCTTTTGTCGAACGTTATTATACTTGTCACGATTGAAAATTGCGTTACCGCCTGTTATGAACACTCGAAAAACATCAGGGAATTTCTAAAAAACCTCTTTTAACGCGGCGAAGTATTTTTTTGTAACTTATCCTGTATATAAATCATTACAAAAGATTTTCAAAATAAAATCTCTGCGTTTCTCTGCGAACTCTGCGGTTAAAATTGAGGTTTTTAGAAATGTCCATTAAAAATTCAACTGCGTTCGGTGTTGTTCCTTTTACGCCAAATCTCTATCCTCAAACAACAACAATGAAACTACAAACGCGAAGAAACAAAATACAACTGTATAAATCGCTCCAAGTCCGACGTATTGCCATTGGATAGTTTTGTCCGTCATTACAGCCGTCTCCATACTGAAACTTTCCAAATTCGGCAACACAGCACTGGACAAGTCCGCGACAAACGCAATCATCGCAAATTGTCCGATTGACGACTGCACGATAATCGGTACGAGGTGTCCCAAAATGTAAATTGTCAACGAAATCGAAAGATTCGGTAACAACGACAACCGCGTCGAAATCGCGACCGCAATCGCCGCGAGGATACAAGTTTCAAAAAACGTCAATACCAGACCGGGTAACATATTGACAACTTGCCGGAAACACTCAACCGCCGTCGGACTTTCCTTCGACGACTCGCGTGCGTCGTACACAAGTTTGTACGAAATAGTGTTTGTGAAAACGAGTGCAAGAACGAGAAATAAAAGTGTAACAACAATCATCACTCCGAGATACTTCCCGAAAATAAAAGTTGGTCGTCCGATAGGTTTAGAGAGAGCCATTAGTGCGGTCTTGCCTTCGATTTCGTCGGCAATCGAGTTGCTTGCAATCCAGACCGCTAGAAAAATCGAGAGTAGTTTTATGAGTGTTATTCCTTGTGTGATAACTAACTTGATGTCATCGCCGAGCGTGTAGTAAGGAATGAACGGGAAAAGCAAAAGTGTAACGCAACCGACCAAAAGCAAGACGGTAAACAACGGCTGATAAATCGCCTCTTTCGCTGTAACCCAAGCAATAGCCCCTACTTTGGAAAGCAATGCCCGCACAGAAAAAACCATAAGCCCAAAAACAATAAAAACTCCAACAGCCCCAAGTTCGACAAACTTAAGTCCTTCAATCCATGTAGGAAGAGTGAAAGCAAAAACAGGATACATAACAAACTCCGCGCATCAAAAAATTTCCGTAACAGTAACCCCAACCACAGGTCACAAAACAACTGACAAGTATTTTACAACATCAAAACCAACATTACAACGGGCTGACGGTAGAAAAATTTTTTTGGTTATTTCGTAGCCAGTGGGCGGTAACATTAGGCATCTGTTTGACCGCGGTCTCGTTAGAACTGCTAACGTAAAAAATGACGCAATTTTCAATCTGCCCATTTCGCCTATTTTCTCCACAAGGTGACTTTTTAAGCCCACATACGAAAAATTTGTAAATATTTTTATTTCACCGAGTATCAGTCATTGACGAAACCGCAAAACTGTGATAAGATATTACAAATGTTGACAGGCGGTCTGAATTGTGCAGGCATTTCGATTGCTCTGTGTTTTGGATGTTGTTTTTGTATTGTACGAAAACAAGCCATTGGTTTTAAGTCTTCTACTCATTGGTAAGAAAGGAAGTGCTTCAATGGAAACGATAACATTTTTGCAGCCGTGTCCGGTTTGCGGGCGTAAACTAATCATTAATCGTGAACATGCGGGACGTGAAGTGGTTTGTCACCACTGCCGCGCGTCGTTCTGTTCGCGCGAATGGAAACCGCAAAATACTGCAAGTCAAGAAACATCCGTGTCAAAATCTGACAATAATGGCAAGACAGAAAAACGATGTGTACTGCAATAGAGTTCTCGCGGACAGATATTTTCGCAGACTAACGGGGACGAATTGTTCTGTCCGCCCCGCCACTGTTTTATTATCAGCAACGTTTACTTCATAAACGCTTCCGGTATCTGTACAACCGGACCAGCGTCAATCTCGATGACTTTGCTGCTTTTTGTCACCTCAATTTCCAGCGGCGTTGTACCGACAGTGTTATATTGTTTCTCGACACACGAGAATTGTTTGACATCAATTTTCGAGGCAGCGGCTTCGTCGCGGCGTTCTTTCGCCGCCATATATTCGTCGAAATTCACCATCTCAATTTTGTTCAGTACAACCTTGTACTTTCCGAGAGGCACACCGTCGAATTGTCCGTGCGTTACTATCTTCGCTTTACCGTTATCATCTGTCTGACCGCCAATCGCCCAGGTTGACGACGGGTCTGTCGAAATCAGTTGTACAGTCATTTTTTTACTCGGCTTGCCGTCCTGCGTGACAACAAGCGATACCGGATAAAGCGGCGGAAAACCGTCCGGCTTCAATGGACCGCCGCAACCAGCAACAGTCACAATACACAAAATAGAAACGAGAGCCAATAGTTTTTTCATAGTAATAAAAATGTTGTTAAATGGTGAACCTCAATTCTGTTAGTTTCAAACAACAGAACTGAGGCATAAAAACAATTGCATAAAAAAATTACAACGACGCAGATTCTCCACCCTGCGGAGTTCCAAGTGCGCCCCAAACACCGTAGTTACTTTGACCCGGTTGACACGGAGCAGAACCAGTACCGGGCGTACCGCCTTGCGGTTTGGTTAAGTCGCCCGTGTTTATTGTTTCTGAAACAAAATGAACTGAACCATCGCAAAAAACAAAGTTCGCGCCGCCGGAATGAAAACTCGACGAAGTTATCAACGCCCAACCATCACCGCCGCCTGATATTGCGTAGCCGCAAGACGGCGAATTTGGCGGCAATGCCGTGTGGAAGCAACCGTTCGCTGGTCGTCCGTCTCCGAAGATTTGTCCGTTCCAAGAATTGGCTGGTGCTTTGATACGATTTCTGTCGGTAGGTTCGCGCGCGTTATTGAGGCAGTTCGCCGGAACAGGAGTGCTGCCAGTGTACAACGATGTAGTTGCGTTTGCCGCAACAATACCGTGTTTCACGTGGCTGCTTGGCGTGACCAGAGTCGTACCGCTACCAGTCGCATCCGCAACACATCTTTCACCAGCGGCAACGGTGTTACTTGTTCCGTCTGTTGCGTAAGTCAGTGACTTGAAGTGACGGGTATGAAACATACCACGAGGATATACGCGGGGATTCGCGGGAACGTTAGCGTCCCAATCTTCCCAAACATTCCATATACCATCACCCATACAATAACGAACATTTGTTCGTGAAGTTCCCTTTCCCGCGTATGTCGTAACATAGTTTCCGGGACCTTGTGAGTTTGGGTCTGACGGACACAGCCAGGATGCGAATGGTCCAGTTGTAAATTGCGACGGCGCACCCCAAATCGCGGCATCTGTACAATTGTTATCCAAACTCATAATTCCATCCCACGCAGCGGTTTGTTCACAGAACGGAAACAAGAACGGGTCAGGACTGACTTGATAATGTCTGCCGCCTGTCGTTGTTTTGATTGGCAAAGGTTGACGTGACGCAGGGAATGTCCCCAGCGTGTCGTGATAGTTTTGCAAACCGAGACCAATCTGTTTGAAATTGTTAGTACATTGCATCCTACGCGCCGCCTCACGGGCGGCCTGCACAGCGGGCAAGAGCAGAGCAATCAGAACGCCAATAATGGCGATAACAACAAGAAGTTCAACCAAAGTAAAAGCCGAACGAGAAGAGCGATTATTGCATCTTCTACAAACTGCGCCCCCCCCCCCATTTTAAC
>JAITST010000158.1 GCA_031287585.1 Planctomycetaceae bacterium
CCGTAAAACAATAAAACGCTCTTGACATATCAATAGACGATGGAGTTTTCTGCCTATCGTTATACAGGTAACGTTTGAAAATTGCGTTACTTACATTAGCACTTAATAGATGTTGACAAGAAATCCTTACCCGTAGGGGTTAAATATAGATAACCCCGTGCGGCAGCACGGGGAAAAGACACACCTGGAAGCCGAACCCCGCAAGGGGTTCAACTAGTCGGTTGCTGTTTGCAACACTTTGTTCAACCCCTTACGGGGTAAGGGTTTACATTGTTTATTGACAACAAGTGTCACCCGATACGTTTGATGTTCCATAATCAACATTTTGAGTTACGATTACATCGCGACACAAACAATTCTCAATCGTGTTCATCCAGAAAAAAATCTGGATGAGTTATTCTCTGATGGATACTTAGAGATTCCCTCATATCACAGTGTAACCACCGTTACGGCTATAAAATTGTTCCGCTATTTTGTGTCCTCATTTTTGCGATGAGTGAAGTTAGTAAATGTGTTGTTACTGTTTCCGATACAGCGGCAAATATCTGTACGGTACTTCCAGTATCATTACCGCCAGAGCCGTGTTGTATAGCCGACCGCCTTTGTCGCTGTAATGGTCGGGAACGTACCAACTTCCGCTGTCGTGAGCGTTTTTGGATTGTGTTGCTACCAAGTGGTCTCGCAATTCTTTGAACCATTCTTCCCAGCCGTCGCCGCCGTAGTGGTGTAGAACTAGCGACGCTATGTAGGCGTAGTAAATGTTACATTCGTTTCGTCCCAGCAACGGTCGCCACTCCTTTATCAGTTCTACGCCGTTATCCAGTGTCGGTTCTCCCGGTTGCCAACCTAAGTAGATTCTGCACAAGTTACCCAACGCGGTACACGTTTTCCGCGAGTCCCGCCCGATTCCGTAACTGTGTATCTTTTCAGTTTCTAAAATGTACGTATATTGTCTGCCCTCATCGTACTGTATCAAGTCTAAAAAATCGTTCGCGCGATATAACGTTGGCTTCGGCACAACTACGCCCGCCTCCGCCGCTCCTTTCATCGCCATCAATTGCCAACCCGTTACCGAAACATCGCCCGGCGTTTCGCGGGGCGTGTAACGCCAGCCGCCGGTGTGTTGTATATCCTGCGACTTCACGATGAAGTTCACACCGCCTTGCGCACGTGCCGCGAGTGCCGCTTTGATTTTCCCGTCCTTTACCATCGCCGCCGCCTCGACCAGTGCCAACACCGCTATCGCTTGCGAATACATTCCTTGTTGGTACGGAAAGTCGCGGAAGTCGATGCTGCCGTCGATTTTGTTTTCGGTACCGTGTTTCAGCAGCCAACTCAATCCTCTGTCAACATTCCGCCAATACTTACTACCTGTCTCGCGTTCAGGAGTGTAACCTGCACCGAGAAACGCGAGAATCGAAATCGACGTTGCCGCGACACGGCTCGGGTGCGTGCCGCCGTTAGTACAAAGACCGTTACCTGACGATTCGGAATCGTCCTTATCGAAATTGAATTTCCAGCCGCCATCCTTGTTTTGCTGTGCGGCAATCCACGCTAGCCCCGCCTCGACCGCATTCTCCGACTCGCGGCTCGTTTCGCCAAATGCCCGCAACTTCGCGCGGTTCTCAACATTGCGACCGCCAACACCGCCGCCGCTGATAAACGTTCCGGTACGACCGATGTTACTTAATGTTGGAGGCAGTCCTTCGCCTACGTTATGTTGTTCGGTTACGTTCGATTCGATTTCACCATTGTTAGCGGCATCGGCGGGATTATCGTCGGACTGATTGCTGGTATCGGCGTTCGTGTTCGTGGTTTCAGTAACGGGTTCGTTGGATTGAACGTTGACCGGTGAAACATTCACCGATTCTTCACTCGTACTATCATCATCAACAACAGAATCCAGACGCGAGTTCATAACAATAAGACCATCACGAAAGCCAGCACCACCGCTCGGAATCGCAATAGACATCAGAATCAACAGAATAACCACAACAGCGTGCAACGCAATACTGAACGCGTAACTGTTCAGTTCATAACTATCAAGCCAACGCCGCAAAATTTGCGAGAAAGCCGGTTTGCGTTTTTTGTTTTTGTTGACTTGCACGTTCGGATAGATTGGTTAGTTTAGTTGTTAGTTTTTTGGCGACTGTTCACGTTTATAACGCACAATGTCAAACGCAAAGTGCGATAACTTATCCGCACTAAAAAAACTAATAACTATTCATTTCGGCGGAAACCCACTTTCCGTTATAGCGTCGTTCGTAAGATATTGCATTATTCTTGGTTCGCTGTCGAAAAATGATTGCATAAAATTTTTCCGCATATAACTTACCAGTACCGCCTTCTGCGCCTTTGACAACGAGCCGATACCTTCGATTGAGTTCAACACTTCTGACTCGTCACGATACAACGCCGTCAGCGCACCGCGTTTTGTGATTTTGTACAAACGCATATCGACGGGATTGCGTGCCTCGTCCACTAGCAACTCTACCAGTGTGAATGTTCCCTGGTCTGGAATCGCTCCTACATTCTGTTTCGCCAACGCAAAACCCGCACCGACATTCACCCGCCACCCCTTGCCCGCTTCCCATACCGCTATCAAACGGTCGTAACCTACGATGAAGTAACGGTTGGCAAAGTCGAGCCGCGACGGTTTTTCAATGTGTTCGTCTTCGATAGTGGGACCTGTGAGTTGAGTTTGAGTAATACCGCCTGTTTGCTTGTACTGCGAAACGGGTTCGGTTGGCTTATCGTCAATCAAAACCGGCTGCCCGCATTTCGGACACTTACGTGTCTGACCACGCAATTCCTCCTTCGCGTTCAACTTGCTGCCGCAACTCGCACAGTAAACAACTAATACCATTTCTTTTTTCCTTGTCGATTAAAATCTATTATCGTACACCAATCCGCTGTCGGGACAGAACAAGCACTGTCCCGACAACCGCGTTCAATTGATGTTACAATTCAAACTCGTTAATCCCGAAACTTCGGTTCGTCTGTACCGGGCATATCGTCTGGTATCGGAATTGTCACCTTTCCCGTTGCCGCCCATTCTGTTCCGCGCAGGAATGTTACGATGAAACTTACGCTTTTTAACATCTGTACATCGTGTCCCAGCGTTGTATGGAAAACACGTCCTTTACCGTATGGAATTACCATCAACATCGGCTCGTCACGGTCACTGCCGTTGTGTTCAGATTTGTCCGCGTATGCCGTAGCAAGAATCGTTATGTCCTTTGCGGGACCGCGTAACGTGTCGTATAGTTCATCTTTGCAATGACGAAACGTTTTTGGAAAACCTTTCGTTATCGGACTTTCCGTGTTACGTACTTCAATCAGGAACGCCCACTGCGGACCGTGACTTCCGCCGCGTCCTTGCGACGAATCGAGTACACCTTTACCGTCTTTCCAGTAAAAATACGAACCGACATTTCCGCGATTTCCCCAACCGCCGACACCTGTCATCTTGTTGTACTCTTCCCACTTCGGGAACGAGTTATCCGCCGCGTGATAACTTACAAAACCGCCGCCGTCGGCAACGAATTTCTCAAACGCCTTTTGTGTCGCTTCCGACCAATAGTCGCCTGTTTCCTCGCTGTTGTAGTTACTGACAACCACGTCATACTTCTCGAACGCCGGTTTGAACCCGGCAAGGTTTTTGAGATACTCTTCCTTGTTCGCTTCTTTGTCCTTCTTTGTCGGCGACGTTGCAACGTCAACCGTAAAGCGTCCCGACTTTTCGAGGATGTCCTTCAATACCGGCGTTGTCCCGCGCCAGTTATGGTTGTTCTGACCATCAACAATCAACGCCTTAATCTTCGCGTCCTGTGCAAAAGAGTTATCAATACAGCACAACGCAATCACAGTTGCAATCACAAACACAATACGTCTCATCATAGTTTCCTTTCGTTAATCTACAAAAGATTTCAAAATCGCCGCCGCAACAACACGGAACGGCTAACGGAATAAATTATAACAAATGCGGGTGCTATTGCAATGACGCGGGAATCTATTGTAAAGGATGTGTAAAAAGTTTGTAGGTATTTTGGCAGGGTATTCTATTGACAATCCCACGTGGCATTGTCACAAAAAGTGGGGTGGTTATACAAAACCTACAAAAAATTTACACACCCACACGTGCCAGTTTCCGAACAAGTCTATTGAAAACATTCCCGTAATCTGTTACAATTATCCGTTTGTCGCTTTTTGCATTCTCACCATCCACTTGAACAACCTTATATGTGTCAGACTCCTTTTTATATTCCCGCTTTACTTTGGGGGTTCCCGCTTTTTGGTACTGAGGGGATTTTGTTTTGGCTTACGGGGGTTGTCACTGTTATTGCTATTTTGCGGCGGATTTGGCTAGGCGGTTGGAAGTGGGACGCGGATTGTACGAACTATGTTCAACTTGGCGGGTTGGCTCTTATTGTGTTTGCGGTTGTTGTACCGAAGGTTATGACGGCTGACGGATTTCCGATTCGCGGTTACGGTTGCTTTTTGTTGCTCGCGATAGTTGCTTCATTTGGGCTTTTGTACTGGCGGCTCAAACGTTTGAACTATTTTTCTACCGACTTACTTTTCCAGATGGTTATCGTATCAATCGTCTGCGGCATCGTCGGCGCACGAATTTTTTACGTTACCGAGTATTGGCAATCAATGCTCGTGACCGACTCGACCAGCGGAAAAATCGCGTTCGGACAAACGTTACTCAACATTGTCAACATTGCCGAAGGCGGACTTGTCGTTTACGGTTCGGCGATTGGCGGCATCCTTGCCTGCGTCTGTTTTGTACTCTATCACCGTTTACCGCTACTCAAAACACTCGACCTCGTTGCACCGTCAATGTTGCTCGGAGTCGCCATCGGACGGTTCGGTTGCCTGATGAACGGCTGCTGTTTCGGCGGCGTTTGCCCCGACACAGCGTTTCTTGCGTTACACTTTCCCAATGCGTCACCTGTACATTATAACCAAGTCCAGCGCGGTATGGTGCCGCTTTACGGAATCACGTTTGGCGACGACAAAAAAGGTAACGTTAATGTTCAATCCGTCGAACCAAACTCTCCGGCGGCGAATGCGAACATTACACCTTCGATGCCGGTAGCCGGAATCGGTTGGATCGACGGAGAAGCGACGACAGTTATTCCGGTCAGCACGCGCGAGCAGGCGGCACTGGCGTTGCTCGACATAACGGCGAACGGTTCGGCGATAATTCGTTTCGGCTGCGACGGTCGCCCGGCATGTGTTTGCCAAGAGTGTTCGCAACTGAAAGGTAAAGGACAACCGCCGATTCATACATTGTCAAACGCCGCGATGTCCGCACAAAAAATCTGCATAATTACCGACAGCCAGCAACAACCGGTGTTATTAAAACGTCAACGAAACGATAAACCGCTGCCGGTATATCCAACGCAAATTTACAGTGCGGTCGGAAATCTTGCGTTATGCTTGTTCTTGCTGACGTTAGCGCATTTTTCAAAACGAGACGGCGAGGTGTTCGCGTTTATGTTGATAACGTATGCGCAGTTAAGGTTTTGTATAGAAATTGTACGTGACGACGAAATGTCATTTATGGGAACGGGATTTACGGTATCGCAGAATGTAAGTTTTGTGTTTTTCGGATGCGGGTTAGCGTTGTTGACGGCTATAATGACACGTTCACGGAAAAAAACGCAGTAGTTTACGATATTCATAACAGCGGTAACGCAGCGTGAACGGTTACGTTTTCATTTTATTGTAGGAGAGAAAATCAAATATGTCATCAGATATTCTAAATCGTCAGTTTGGTGATTATCAGATACTTCGTAATCTTGGCGGCGGTGCTATGGCTGATGTTTATCTTGCCGAGCAGCGGTCACTCGCGCGGCGGGTTGCGTTGAAGATACTCAAGACCGAGTTCGCTAACGATGAACTTTATGTTCGCCGTTTTTCGCAGGAGGCGCAGGCGATTGCACGTATCGTTCACCCGAACATCGTTCACGTTTACGAAGTCGGCAAGTTGGATGGTCTTCCTTATATTGCGCAGGAATACGTGCCGGGTGACAACTTGCTCAAACGTATCGAACGTTCGTCGCGTATGACAGTAACGCAGGTTGTTGAAATTCTCTGGATGATTGGCTCGGCGTTGGAAAAAACGTCGGCGGCTGGCATCGTTCACCGTGACATCAAACCGGAAAACATTCTCATCGCTGATACGGGCGAAATCAAAGTCGCCGACTTTGGTCTCGCCCGCGAAATTCAATCCGACAGCCGCAATTCGCCGTCGCTCACGCAGGCGGGAATGACTGTCGGTACACCGCTTTATATGAGTCCCGAACAAGCACAAGGCAGAACGCTCGACCACCGCAGCGATATGTACTCGCTTGGTATAACGTGTTATCACGCTCTCGCTGGTCATCCGCCGTTCAACGGTGAAACGTCGCTCGCCGTCGTTCTCGCGCACGTTAATACGCCGCCCGAACCGCTCGAACGAGTCCGCAAGGACATACCGCCGATACTCGCGCGCATCATACATCGTATGATTGCGAAGTTACCGGAACAACGTTTCCAATCGTTCAATGACTTACTGCAAGAGTTACGCTTGCTCCAAGCCCAACACGCAGACATACTGCCGAGTTCGTCTAACTGGTCGTCTTACCCGTTAAGTTCGGAGCAACGCGGAATCGTAACGTCGGTAAAACGTCTCGACAACGTAATGAAAACAGAACGCCGAATCAGACGGCGGCGATATATCAAGTACGCGATGTTGTTATTGATACCGTTTTTGATAAGTGCCTCGTTGACGTATGTAAGAATTAAAACGTTCCCAAGATTATTGGAAAAACCCGCCGCAGCCACTGTCCCGCAACAAAGAACGGTAGCGGAACAGTGGCTGTACGCAAGCCGTCTTAACACGATAGATGCGTGGCAATCGGTAGTTGACTATCCGCATCCAACAAGTTATTGGTCGTTGAAGGCGAAACGGCAACAGTTAAGGTTGGCGTTTCAGGACGGAATGTTTTTGGAGATACAGAATATATGTCAAGAGTTCGTGAATATGAATGACACATGGCCTGAATATCAAGCGTTAGGTCACGCGGGACTGGCGTGGTGCTACGCTAAAGCGGGCGAAACAACGGATGCGTCGAGTGCGTTACAGGAATGTGTGATGATAAAACAAGAGAAAACAGACCCGCTAACGATACAAGTTGTGTTGTTAACGAGTGAATTGTTGCGTGAGATGAATAAGTAATGATGGCTTAACCAACGGCAGTAATCCGGAAA
The DNA here is from genome assembly GCA_031287585.1 of Planctomycetaceae bacterium. GTDB lineage: Bacteria > Planctomycetota > Planctomycetia > Pirellulales > Thermoguttaceae > UBA8133. The sequence goes on from JAITST010000158.1 coordinate 7,264, forward strand.
TTTTCCGCTTTTTGCACTTTTTTTGGAAAAAGTTGTGACAATTTTGGAAATTTTGTCTATTTGGGGCTTGGGGTTGTTGACAATTCGGTAATTACCTTTATATTATTGTCTTGTCTAAAATTAGAGTGTGAGTTTGAGGGAATTGCGGGGTTGCATTTTTTGCTTCGTTGATTTTCTCTTTTCACTGGCAAATTTTTTATTATGGGTATTAACAATGGCTGTTCCAAAAAGAAAACACAGTAACGCCCGCACAGGTTCGCGGCGTTCGCATGACCACAAGCCGCTTATTCAACGCACCTCTTGTGCTGAATGTAGCACGGCGATTCCAACGCACGTCGTTTGTCCGAAATGCGGTTACTACAACGGCAAAATCGTTGACGAAACGGCGGCTCGAAAGGCAGCAAAGAAGAAACGATAATCTGAACACTCCTTTGAACTGACAGACTTATGGGTAAAGTTGCCTTTTGGTTTCCCGGGCAGGGTGCGCAGTATGTTGGAATGGGCAAGACGCTGTTCGACACGTTTGAGCAGGTTCGTTCGCTTTACGCGCGTGCGGGTGAGATTTTGGGTTATGACCTTGCGGAACTTTGTTTCGCGGGTCCGTCCGAGAAACTTGATACTACTGCCGTCAGTCAACCAGCGATATTTGTAACAAGTCTCGCGATGGCGGAGGTGTTGCGGTTGCAGTCACCGGAGTTGGTTGAGAAGTGCAGCGCGGCGGCTGGGTTAAGTCTTGGTGAATATACCGCGCTGGTTTTTGCGGGTGCGATGGAATTTGAGGACGGTTTGCGGCTCGTACAACGGCGCGGTGAGGTGATGCAAGAGGCATCGAACGCGGTACCTAGCGGGATGGTTAGTGTGTTAGGTTTGGAACGTGACATTGTTGAAAAACTTTGTGACGAGAATCGCGGCGGCGAGACGTTGCAAGTTGCGAACTTGCTTTGTTCGGGTAACATTGTTGTTTCGGGGACTGTAGGGGCATGTGAACGAATCGCGGATGCCGCGCCGAAAGCGGGTGCTATGCGTGTGATTCCACTTGCGGTTGCTGGTGCGTTTCATACACAACTAATGAAGCCCGCCGACTCGAAACTCGCGGACGCACTGGCGAAAATTGATTTCAAGCCGTTGCGGATTCCTGTTTACAGTAACGTTGACGCGAAACCGCATACCAATACCGAAGAATTTCGTCGGATACTGGTAGAGCAAGTTATCAGTCCGGTGTTGTGGGAAGATTTAGTACGTGCGATGATTGAGGATGGGTATGAGCAGTTCAACGAAGTTGGACCGGGTAGAGTTTTACGCGGTTTGGTTAAACGTATAAACCGGAAAGCGAAGTGCGATGGAACGGATGGGTAGTATTTTAGATTTTAGATTGAATTACGCAAAAAACGTAACTATTAATCTTAATCACGAACAAAATCTAAAATTACAAATCTAACAATAATTTTTTATAATGACAAATTTTATTAAGGTTGATTTGAAAGACCGCGTTGCGGTTGTTACTGGTGCTACACGCGGTATTGGTTTTGGCATTGCCGAAGCGTTTGCCCGCAATGGTGCTAAGGTTGCTTTGATTGGTACGAACGCTGAAAAGTTGCAGGCATCGACGGAGTCTATTCGTGCGATTGGTGTTGAAGCGGAAATGTACATTTGTAACGTTTCACAATCTGACGATGTTACGAAAACAACAGCGGCGATACTCGAACGCTTCGGCAAGAAAGTTGACATACTTGTCAACAACGCCGGTATTACACGTGACAAATTGATTCGCGTTATGACCGATGCCGACTGGGACGATGTAATCTCAATCAACTTACGCGGCACGTTCCTGATGACGCGCGCATTTGTTGAACCGATGCGGCGCGCGAAGTACGGACGGATAATAAATATCAGCAGTGTCAGCGGTTTGCAGGGCAATCGCGGGCAGTGCAATTATAGTGCGTCGAAGGCAGGCGTGATTGGGTTCACGCGAACGCTTTCGCTCGAACTTGCGAATCGCGGTATTACTGCGAACTGTATTGCACCGGGTTTTGTCGAAACGGATATGACTGCGGTGTTGGACGACATTGTGAAGACAGCAGCGAAGGGAATGATTCCGGTCGGACGTTTTGGTTTGCCGGAGGAAATTGCAAACGCGGCGTTGTTCTTTGCGAGTGAATCGTCGGGTTACGTTACGGGACAGTGTATTGCGGTTGACGGCGGAATGACGGTGTAGTTGTTTCGTGAGCAAGTAAATTTTTTTGTTACGCCATCAAGGTCAGTTGGTTTTGATGTCGGTTTATTTTTTCACTTCCATTTAACAAGGAGGAATTATGTCAGTTGACGAAAAGCAGGTTGAGTCTGAAGTTATACGTCTTATCGGCGAACAACTCGGAGTAGAAGTTGCACAAATAACATCCACAACGAGTATCGTAAACGATCTCGGCGCGGATTCACTCGACTTCGCGGAGTTGATGATCAAGTTTGAAGAAACATTTGACATCGACATCAACGAAGAAAAAGCTCAAGGGATTACAACAGTCGGAGAAGTTGTTTCTCACGTAGTTGAATCAATTAAGAGCAAGAGTTAGTGATTATATCGCTAGCGAATTTATCATACAACAATTCCGCCGTATGAAACGCGGCGGATGTGTTTGTATTGCCGTCGTTATCAATTGGCGGCACGAATTGTCGTTTTTCTCTGTCAACAATTAATCGCCGTTTGCATTTTCTTTCCGTATGAAAACACGTATCGTTATAACCGGAATGGGACTTGTTTCGCCGCTTGGTATGGACGTAGAAGCGGTATGGCGGAGCGTTCGCGACGGTGAATCTGGTATCAGACGCACGGAGCGGGCGGACTTTATGGAGTTTCGTTCGCAGATATTCGGCGTTTGTCCCGACTTCACAACGTTGCCGTACCTGCAACCGCACGAAGCCCGTAAGATTGACCGTTTCTCCCAATATGCGGTCGTAGCGGCATCGCGCGCTGTTGAACAATCCGGCTTGGATTTCGACAAGGAAAACCGTGACCGGTGCGCGTCTGTAATTGGAATAGGTGTTGGCGGACTTGAAGAGATTGAGATTCAATGTCTCAAACTAAAAGAGAAAGGACCGAAACTCGCGTCGCCGTTTACAATCCCCAAGATAATGCCGAACGCGGCTAGCGGTAATGTTTCGATTCACTTCGGTTTGACTGGTGCGTCGTTCGCGGTTTCGACAGCGTGTGCGTCGGCAAACAACGCGATGTACGAAG
>JAITST010000179.1 GCA_031287585.1 Planctomycetaceae bacterium
ATATTGCGTTTCGTGCTGAACTATTGATTTCACCCGCAGAGCAATTGATGGCTATCGGACAAAACGGTGAAGATGCGTTTACCGATGCGATTATGTTGCTCGAAAAATCCGATGCAACATCACAACCGCATCCAATGCTTGTCGCGGCAAACCGCCGTCTCGCGGATGCGTTGACCCGTCAATGGAAACTTGCGAAAGCGGAGCAGTATTGGCTTCGGACACAACAACTTGCTGTTCAGGCAGCGTTATCACAACATGGGAACGAACGGTTATCACGGTTGTGCGAGGACGCGGTTCACGCGAAATTGGCACTCGCGGAATACGCCCGTTATTCCGGTGATTTGAATACTGCCCGTTTTAGTTGCCGTGACTTAATTGGCGGTATTCACGATACTTTGTTGTTGCTTGATACTATCGAAGAAGATGTTAGCGATGACAAGCAGCGTTTGACTGAGCAACTTGCGGCTGCGATGGAAATTCTCGCCGACTGTACGTTATTTGTACCAACTCATTTCGGACAACATTCGGCTGCGAACTCTCGTTTTTTTAGAAACGAAGCCCAAACGTGGTATGCCAACGCCCGTGAAATAACATCTGACGTTAAGAGAAAATTTGTTTTACAATGTAAACTTGCGCTACTGGAATACAGTAACGGCGACCTGACAGAAGAACGTCATAACGAAATCTGGCAGGAAATCAAAAACGATAATTCACGACTTGAAGCCAGTTACCTGACTAGCCGCCGTACAATGGAATACTATGATGTTATCGACATTTTTTTTGGGCAAACATCTCATAGTAATATAAACTGTATCAGGAATTGGCTTGACGAAAAGCGGTTGAACAGTAATGCGTTTGACCGTTATGTTGGTGAACGGCTTGATTTACAGTTATTCTGTATCAATTCATTACTCAAAGAGATTGGACAGCGCGACAACGAATTATACCGCCAGGATATTGAACGTTATCTCGACCCGATTTTGTTACAACATCTCGTTTCGGAAGTTAAGATGCGCCCGTTTTTAATGCCGTTTTATGACTTGGCGATAATGCGGTTAAAGGACGAAGATTTACCGCAAACAGTGCTAACGATTCGTGCCGCCCGAGCGCAACTATTTGGGGGGACATTGCCCAAAGTTTTGACGGTATTCTATTTTCCGTTAGATTCAAGTGAGGGGTTTGCGATTTTTCTTCCACTTGACCGTCAACAAGGAAAACGGTTTGATTTGGGATTCAATCGTCAAGATGTCATTGATGCAGCCGTAAGTCAACGAGAGTTGAAGTTGCCGGATGATTTGGTTACTTCCATTAACGATGCGATTTCTCAATCGTCGCGTATAGATATTTCGTGGGATGATTCGGTATGCTGGACATTATCGCAAGGGAAAAATCGGCTACCAATGTCAACATCGTGGATATTCTCGTCGCAGTTGCCCAAAGATATTTTATGGGGTATTGTGCGATAGTGGGAAAAAATACCGAACGTAAGATGCAATGTCTCTAAATCTTTGCCCCGCAAGGGGGTCAATCAATCACTGAATCGAACACTTTATTCAACCCCTTGCGGGGTTGGATTATTGGCGGTACTTACCCCGTGCTATCGCACGGAGTTCTCCATATTTAGCCCTTACGGGGCAAGGATCCGTAGGAACACAACACACCGTCGGCTGAATCCGACGGCAATGTTATCTATCTATTGCCGTCGGTTTCAACCGACGGAGACGGTCAAATCATTGCCGCTATCGTACTTTGAAACGTACAACAGTTACGCTTGTTCCGCCTCTGGCGTTACGTGTTTCAACTTTCATTTCGTCGCCCGCCGCGTCAACCGCGTCCGAGTAATCTTTTTCGGAATTAATTTTTTTCCCGTCAATCGAAATGATGATGTCACCAACTTCAAGCCCCGCTCTCATTCCCGGCAAATTGGGGAATACACGTGTTATCTTCACACCGTCACCGTTGTTGTCCGCCGCTTGAATTCCTAGTTTCGGCTTATCATCACTTGGTTTCGACGCTGTTACACTTGTTGTACCGGCAGTTGCCGATGACGCGGCTTGTTGCGGGGTTGGTTTGATTGCTTGCAGTGTCACCGCGAAAGGTTCGCCGTCAATTCCGTTGACCGTATTGTCAGGGTCTAACGCCGCATAATCTTCGTGAGTTCCCTTTTCGTTGTCATCTTGCGGACGTACTTCGCCTAATGTTGCCTGAATCAACTGCGTGATTATTTTACGTCCATCGTCAGTGATTGCAACTTCGTTTTCTGTAACACCCGGTATCGGAGTCCCAAATTCTTTGCCGCGTGGATAAACTAACTCGAACGTGTTCTGATTGTAATCATCTTGACCTAGTGTAAGTATTGCCGGTGTTTGCGATGCCTGCTTCACACCGCCGGATACGCTTGCTCCTTCGACATAAATACTCTCAAAGGTTAGTCCCGTGCCGCGCGCGATATAGGGGAATACTCTATACCACGAAAGCGATTTGCTCTTATTGGCTACTAACATTCTCGCAAAAGTTTCGGTAAAACAACCAATTCCCTGCTCGGACGGCAGTGAAACCTGACTTGTCAAACTTGAAACGATGTCAACAGTACCCGTACTTTGGAAAAACAACGAGAAAAACAACGGTGATGTAGCCGCCGCTTGAGCAGATGATATTTCCACCGGTTGAAATTTTTTCGTCTCTTGTTCAACGTTAGCAACGGCAACATTATCCTTATTATCTTTTTCGTCCTTTTTCTCATCTTCGGGTTTCACAATCGGCTTCGGTTCCGGTTTGACCGGGATTTCTTTTCCGTCACAAATGTCTGAAAGTAAGACACTGAGGCGGCAATTTTTCTTTGCCAAAGCCGCACGAAGTTCAGTACGATAAAGTTCTTCCTTGCCTTTGTTTAGTTCAAAGAATGTACCATATTTTCTATCAATACCGCCTTTGCTGGTCACATAAAAACAAATCGCGTCCTGCGGCTTGACTGGCAAATTTGTTATTACGGAAAGCAACGCCTGACGTGTCATTTGCTCGGCTGGCACTTTGATTATGGCAAACGCGCCGCGGGCAAGATTACTTTTGAACAACGATTCGACTGTCTCGCCGTTTTGAGCCGCAATCTTTCCTTGTATTCCGTCAAGTTTTACGTCTGCGGCAACAACGACATAAAGCCGTCCTTGTGTCGCCCAACTTCGGCTCTCGTCAACAGGCAGCGGTTTTTCTGTAACCGCGTCAGTTTTGTCTAGCGTTTCTTTTGTGCTATTGTTTGTTGTCTGTGCAGACAAGAACGGCATAGACAAAATTGCTATGAATAGTGTTGAAGTTATTCGTAACAGGAATGAGTTAAACATTGTTTGTGTCCTTTCTTAAAAGGGTTAAAGGTTAGGAAATCATTTGCCAACGTAACGTCCGGTGAAAACCGGAACACCGTTGACATTATCACGTATGAGGAACAGAAACGGACGGTCAGCACGGAAGTTTATTGGTTTGGCTTCGTTCGAGGTGTTACTTTTTGGAACAACTGCCGCTCCGCTTCCCGCTGCGGCTTCTGTGCCCGATTCATCAACCCGAATAATAACATTCTGAGTAATCTGGTCCACACAAAGCCCCTCAGTTTCACTGATGCCGGTAAATTCCGCTTTCTGACGGTCAAAAATTATTTCTGCTCCCATATTCACAAGTACGGGTTTTAGGTTAATTTCAGATTCAATAGTAAAAGTTGGTAAAACTAACTCAATGTTTTCAATAGTCGAATCGTTGAGCATCTTTGTCAACGCTGTTTCATTCAGGGTGTTTTCTACCTCGCTCAATGAAATTTTATCGTTCGGTAAAACAATAATCATTGAGTACTGGTTACGCGAGTACGGTATAGCGGCTGTTTGATATTTATCACTTTTGAGATAATTGAGCCGCAGCGTGTTTTGCATAAACGGAACGGTACTAGTTTGATTTTTCAAACCATAAAACTTGTCCTGTTTAGTTTTTGTCTTATCAAACGGAATCGCCCATTTACCTTGAAAATTCAACGTATTAACGAGAACAAGACGTGTTTGCTGGTCAAACGAGTCGAACATTTTAGTAATTTTGTTGTTTGTCGATTGCGAAACCCAACTGTTGATTTTGTTACATTCTTCAACGTTATTGTGTTCAAAGTCCGCGGCGGTAACGCTGACGTTAAAACGTGAGCGTAACGTTTCCGTATATGTTTGACGAACAGAAAAACTTTTTTCAATCCAGATTCCGTTGGTTGACGTGATTGGTGATTCATCAGTTTTGTTTTCTGGTAAACGTAACCACGTTGTCCGTTTGGATTTTCCGTCCTGCGGAACAAATATCGTTTGAAGTTTTTTTTGTGTTTCACCAGCCGCACCAAGTGTCAGCATCTCACCGAGAGACGAAACGCCATAAGGAGATGTTACCATATTTGTTTCCGTACCCGTTACCGTTTGAACGGAACGATGAAAACGGAAAACGAAATCATTCGGCTGCTGCCCGCTAACAGATTTAGTTTCCGGCTTCGCGACAGTGTTTGCTGCGGCGGGTGTTTCTGTTTTGGCAGGCACTGGCGTATATGCGTAAAGTGATAACGGCATTGTCAATAATAACAGTGCGGGTATGTAACTGAATAGTTTGTTTGACATTGGAAGACCTCTTCGTTTCTGGGATTGATTGAAAATGGAATGGGACTTTACCATCCCAACGTAATTACTGCCGACATTACTTTACCGTCTCTGATATTGATTAGTTTAACATTCATAACCTTATCAGATGAGTCAACAGCATCAGAGTATTCCTTCTCCGTGTTAATCGGTTTACCGTTAATTTCTGTGATAATGTCTCCGGCTTCAAGACCTGAACGCTGCGCAGGCGAATCAGTAATGATTTCCAGCATCTTCATTCCGCCGTCTTTGTTCGGAGTAGCACGTACACCAAACCGGTATCCCTTCTTCTCGCCTCCAATTTCTGCCGGTGAGTTTGGTACAGGTATTATAAACTTGCCCGGAAAATCGAAAGCGACGACAGTCTGTGTCATCTGTCCTTGTACACCATTTGGAAAACTTTCCCTGAACGCATTGTTGGTTTTTACACTCAATTCATCTACGATTTTTTTCCAGTCCATTTGTGCGTTATCTCTATTTATCTGTAAAATTTCAACAAACGGATATGTAAAACAGGAACCGCGATTATCAATTTTTCTGTTATCACAACCTGAAAATTCACCTATCTTTGATGATGTTATGTCAACCGTACCCTTACAGTAAATGAAAAGACTGCCAAACAGCGGCGACATTTCTTTCGCAAAAAACTTTTCTGATACCTGACGTTTTTTAGCCATAGGTTCAACTTTGACATTACAACAATCAGTGAGAATGACCGATAAACGCGCCGACTTTTGTTTGATACGCTCAGTTATATCGTTTCGATACATATCGCCTGTACTGATTTGCAGTATCTGCATTTGATTTGCTGCATCATACGCACCGTGACCTGAATAGTAAAAAACAACAGTATCCTCATTGGAAATTTTCAGATCGTCAATGAATTTAAGAAGATTTTCCTTTTTCAATCCGTCATTAGTCAATACTTCTATGTGAAGTTGTTTTTGGGGTATATTTGCCTCAAACAACCGTTTGATGTTTTGTTGGTCTATCATCGCAATATCACCAACTCCGCCGGCGGCATTGTTATCGGCTGCAATGACCAAGTGCAACATTTGTGCTTCCGCACCGTTTATGCTTATTATTGCTGTCAGGCAGACAATCATAACCGAAATAATACGGCAGATATTATGTTGAAAAATTTTTGAAAGCGTCATATTGTTGCCTCATAAAATCAGTAGTTGTTTGTGATAGTTGAAAATATAAAAGAGAGACGGCGGGAAACAGAGCCGTATCCTTATGGTCACGGCTCTGCTTTCCATTCCGGTACTCAAAAGAGACCGTTTAGTTTTACCACCTCCAGTTTGGACCGCACTTGTTCAACGAGAGTTGAAGTTGTCCGACACCGTTATCAGAGAAAAGATAGATAGCAGCGTCATCAATGTTGGTATAGCAACCGCGATAATTGATGAAGTTGATATTGGTAACGTTCGTTATGTTGATGTAGTTGTAAGTATTACTCGAATAACGAACATAGTGTACCGGACGAATAAATCTCGGATATGATACGTGATAACGAACACGGCATTTGACGGCTCCATCTTCGTAATCCTTACCAGCCAAACCAGCATCGTTTATAGCGGCAAACTTTGTCAATGCCGATTCACTGGAAATGTCGGCAGCACCTTTCACTACACCGGTGTAAGCACTTGCGATTGCTGACGCATTAGCAGAGTCCGCGTCTGTCCGTGTGGTTGCGGTCGCTGTGGCTGAACTGGAACTAGAACCTGCGTCTGCCCGTGCGACTGCAACAGCAACAGCGGCGGATTGCGGTGCAACAGTTCTGACACCTTCCCAGTCGGCTCTGGTTACAACAATCGACATATATTCGGCGTTGTGATTTCCGTCCATCTGGAATGCGACAGGCAAACGAGTGTCTGTTCCCGGTTTAACAATACGGTAACTGTCGGGAAAACGGTCGTCCGGGTATGCACGTTTGGATTGGCTGATTCCGGGATAATTCTGGTAAATCGTAACATAAACCGGAATTGCGGTTTGAACGTGAACATAGAAAACCTCGTTCGGTGCCCAACGATAATACTTTGGATTAACAAATCGTCCGTCAGACAATTCAAACCAAACTTTGATTGCGTTAGTACATCCGCTCACAGTACCGCTGCCATTCGCGAGCGGAACATCGACTGGAGCAATTACTCTAAACTTGGTTGCGCCATCGTCACCTTTGACAACAGCATCAGGGCTGCTAAGGTCTTTCTTAACATTTTCCGAAAGTTGGGTAAACGCTTTAATAGCGGCTTCACGGTCAAGGTCGCCGACATCGCTGCTGTTTGGAACATCCTGCGCAAAAGCGGCACAAAGGGTTGCGATCATAAATATCGACGCGAGTGTAATCATACGTTTCATTGGTCTGTCTCCTTATCAAAAAGGGGTTAGTTAAGTTGTTTCGTGTTCACATGAACACTTCCGATACTTACAAATGACCGTTTCCAAAGAATAACCGACACAAACATAAAAATTTTCTCAAAAAATCGAGAATTACTATGAAACGTTATACAGCCCAACATTTACGTGTCTCAAACTGTAAAAGAGACGGCGTAAGGTAAGTCTCCGTTTGCTTAACGGAAGTAAGCCGCTCGCGATTAAGACAACCGCAAAGAAATTTTCATTACCAGCAGAACGGCGGTAAAGCAGCACCTTTCATTTATGGCAGCGATGTTGCGTGTAACGTCTTGAATATCGGAAGCAGAAAGTGTTCCGACGAAAATTCGCAGACACTTGTTTTACACTACGTGCACCGACGGGTCTCCTTTCAGAGAAAGGAGACCGTCCTTTACAGTTTGAGTAAAAACATTTAGTTCGTTTTTGAGTTCGTCAGGTTGAATGAACATTTACGGCTTAAAGTCTGGTAGGTCGCGGATTAAGTTTGCGTCGGCGAATGAATGACCTACTTTTACTTCCAGCAGTTTCCAACCTTCGCCGCTTCCGAAGTCAACCGCAAAGCCCACCGTTTTGAAAGTGATTTCGTAAACGATGCAAGGGACGTTACCGATTGACAGTTTGTCTCCTATTGTCAGGCGTGTTTGTTGCCCTTCGGTTCGGTAGTCAATCCATACCTCCGGCTTGTCTTGTTTCTCAATTGTCACCGAGACGAAACAGTACGGGGCAGGGTCGAAGTATGGCGGCTCCGCTGGCGGACGCGGCGGTGGTTGCTGCGGACGTGACGGTTGCGGCGGAGTGTATGGTGTGAAAAATTTGCGATTTACTATCGTGTCCGCCATCCTTGCGATTGATTTCGCGTCCGGCTCCGGTTGCGTCATCTTCATATCAAATGTTTTATTTGGCGACGAATCCAGTGCCAGCGTTTCAATTGTGAGCGATAAATCCAGTCTGTCGCTTCTCGACGGTTTTATCGTTACGCTTCTTATCATCTGTAAGTTATCATAACGGCGGAACTGCTCGAGAAATGTTACTAACTGTTTCATCGTTGCCTTACCGCTGTACGTGAATACATAACTCTTGTAAACGCCGCGAGCCAGACGCGACGATCCTCTATCAACTTTCGATTCGCTAAACCCTGCGTTTTCTCCAAGTTTCAAAATCCAATTCTGATACTTTGCTGTCGCAAGGTCTTCGCTAGGCGGCATACTCTGACTTTGATACTTCGCAAGTTGCTCACGAACCGCCTTCGCACGTGTTGTTCTTTCGAGTTGTGAAACCTCGTCGTTAAGTACCTGCCGCTTCTGCAACATTTGCGATACCGAAGAACCGTATAGATAATTCAGCAACGGAATCATCATCGCGAGAAACATTATTCCGGCGATTACGATTAATAAACGTTCACGTTTGTTTGTTGACGGTGTTGATGTATTACTCATTTGCCCGCTCCTTCGTTCGCTTTACCTGCGTTAATGTTTTTCTCTTCGCCATCGGTCAGGGCATTGTTTTTGTCTGAACTTTTGTCCTGTATCACTTCACTACCACTTGGGCTGCTCCTGTCAGGGCTGCTATTGTTGTCAGCACTGTTGTCCTTGTTTACGGGGGCTGCTGGTACTTTTGTATTTGCCGCAACACTCGCGTTCGGTTGATATATTACTGACATATTGTCGAACCGAAACTCATAACGTCCGTTACCGGCTTCTTTACGTTTGTCACCACTACGGATACGGTGAAACGTATCGCCGCTGAGACTTGTTTCCATTGATGAGAAAACATCGGCATTCTTCGCGTTACCTTTGATGTCGATGTTGCCGGTACCGCCAGCCGCACGCAACGTCATATCAGTTAAAACGATGTCTTCCGATTTCGGCAGGTGTTGCGAGAGCCATTCGAGTTGTTCAAACCAGTCGATTCTATCTGCCGCCCACGTATCTATTGCGGAAAGGTCGGTTCGCAATTTTTTGGTGACTTTTTCTTCTTCTTTCAACTGCGTGACTCTGTTTTGTAAATCTTTCAATTCGTTTTCAAGTGACACACGGCGAACATAACCGTATGCCAACGCCGCGAACAACAACACAATCGCAACACCGCTAACGAGCGTCACGAGTTGACGTTTGCCGACTTTCTCCGGCGGACGTTTTGGGTTGAGCAAGTCTATGTCACTTGGTTTGTTCGCTGCGACTTCGTTCAATACACCGATTAACGCGGCGTATTGCTCGGAGTGTGGTAACGTTTCGCTTGTGATTTTGCCGTGCTTTATCGTTGACCAAGGATCGAACAACGCGACGGAAACTGACAACGCCGCGTGAATGTCGTCCGCAATTTGCTTGTGTTTTTCCGTTGTTCCGCAAAGCACTATCGAACCTATCGTTACCGGCTGAACTTCGTTGCTCACCGCAAACTGTGTTCGTTTCAACTCGGCTATCATTGAGTCTGTTGCGTCACCATCGTCAACTTCGGCATCGTCACGGAAAACACCGAGCGGCAAACGCGGTGAACGCATAAAAATTGGCTGCCCGTGATGTATTACCGTTTGCGACACGACTTCCGAATCCAACTCGACAAGCAGGTACGTCTGCGACGAATCGAAGTTGCTGTTACGCCGCCATAACGCTGTTACTTCCGACGGACGTAAAACGATTCGTTTCAGTCTGAGTTTACAAGCGTCGCATAATGTAGTCAATTTTGTCATTTGCGACGACGGAATCATACTCGCAAGAATACGGCGACCAAGAACCGGTAGTGACGTTGTCGAGTAACCGAGTGGGACAGATATTTCATCGAACAACAGGTAGTCGAGCGGCGATGCTACGTCGTAAGAGTTGAACTCACGAGCCGCCTGAAAGCGTGCCATATCGGGAATTTCATCCACCGGTACGTACGGGAACGACATCTGCCGCACTTCAACTTCGCTACGCGGCAACACTATTATCGTGTCGCACTTCGTCAACTGCTCTGTTTGAATGGTTTTGCGAATCGTATCGTAAACCGACACGTTACTACCTTTTTCAATGTCAGCAGTAATTGCCCGTTCAACCTGCAACGTACCACCGCCGCGAGCCGTCAACAAAAGCACTCTGTCACTATTCCAAGTTATAGCAAGAAGCATTTTTTCAATTAATTAAGTAGGAATATAAATTTATTTCAATCGGGCAACAATTCGTTAAACTCATCCAACGAATTACAAACGGCAGCGTCAACAACCAGCGATTCTAACGCGACTGTATCAGACATATTGCGAACCGTATTCTCAATATGTTCTGGAACACATTTGAATCTTTTCTTCAAAATACTCATGATAGACTTCGCAAAACCTTCTGCCTTACCTTCGGCAAACATCGTATCAATTAATGACATAACCCTTTTCCCCATCCTAAAATTGGTTTGTTTGAAAAAGACATCACATTCCTTTTTGTTAAAACTCGACGCACTTGTGGAAGCATAGTACAGTATGTCTTCCATCACATCCTGCGTTTCCTCCGAGTCCATTGTTGGCTCCAACTTGGCGTGTATTGCAAGTAGTCCGTCAAGAACATTCTTGTTAAATACTGTCTGCAACGCCATAAACAAAATCTCCAAATCACGGTCTTGCGGCATTCCTTCCGGTTGAATCGGCGTTACATCGCACAACAAACATTCCATATTCAACACGTACGACTCACAACCACCGTAAGCCCGTACCAAATCAATCAACTTGGTCGGTGACGTAAAGTCACTCCCGCCGTGATGAAAAATTATCGGAATAACCATCGGCAACATAAACGTTTTCAGCGATAACTGTTTATCCTTCGCATCGTTCAATGTCCGATCCCAAATACGAACCACATACTTCGCCATCTGGAAAACCGTCCAACGGTCATCCTCCGTTTTCAATTCAATCAAAATGAAAATGAATATCGACTCGTCACGCCCCTTAACCGGTGTCCGATACAACACATCCGCATACGAACGGTTGAGTTCTTCGTCAACAAACGACTCACTAACAACTTCCAGTCCGTCAAGGTCAAGCAACTCCCGCGCTGTTGGTTTTAGGACATACTCCAAAAACTTCTTCGCCGTATTGACATTGCGTAATTTGTCCTTACAAAACGCATCGTGCTGGTATCGCTTCCGAAACTCCTCAAGTTTTTCTCTCTCAATCGGTTCATTAAGCGGCAACTCCTGTTCGGGTTTCGGTTCACACATTTTAGCCAGCCATTATAAAACGTTAATTCTCTACATTCCTCGCAACACGCAAAACTTCTTCAATCGTTGTCATCCCTTTGAGAACCTTACGGATTCCGTCTTCATACAACAACGACATCCCTTCTTTTCTCGCGGCACGGCGAATCTCACCGGTACTAACTTGTTTGAACGTCAATTCGCGAACCGTCGGTGTCATTACCATAAGTTCAAACACCGCTTGTCGCCCGCGGTACCCGGATTTGTTACAACTCGAACAACCTTTCCCTTTCATAAAGGTTGCCTTTGCCGCCATTTCCGGCGTTATCCCGCCTTCACGCAACTCTATCTCGCTCGGAACGTATGGCTGTTTACATTTCGCACAAACCGTTCTCACAAGACGTTGCGCCATTATACCAATGACACTGCTCGAAACCAAGTACGGCGGCACTCCCATATCAACAAGCCGCGTTATCGCACCCGGCGCGTCGTTCGTATGCAGCGTACTGAAAACCAAATGCCCCGTAAGTGATGCTTGGATTCCCATCTGCGCTGTTTCAAGGTCACGCATTTCACCGACGAGAATTATGTTCGGCGCTTGACGCAACATTGCACGAATAACACGCGCAAAGTCCAAACCAATCGAATGTTTTATCTCAACTTGATTGATACCGGGCAAGTAATACTCAACCGGGTCTTCGGCAGTGATAATTTTACGTGTTGGCGTGTTGAGTTCGTTCAGTGATGCGTAAAGCGATGTCGTTTTGCCCGAACCAGTCGGACCCGTAACAAGAATAATACCGTTCGGACGACGAATCAACGTTTGAAGTTTTTTATAATCACTTTCGGCGAAACCGAGTTGCGTGAGACTTACACGGATGTTGTCCTTGTCAAGAATACGCATAACAATTGACTGCCCGTGATTGGTAGGAATAACACTAACACGTAAATCGAGTTCCTTATCACCGAGCGTCAACTTGATTCGACCGTCTTGCGTTCGGCGGCGTTCAGCGATGTCCAGCCGCGCCAAAATCTTGAAACGCGATGTCACCGAACCTTGCAAACGTTTAGGAATCGTGTCGCGTTCAACCAACATACCGTCGATTCGATAACGAACACGAACACGGTCTTCAAACGGTTCAATATGAATATCAGATGCACGTAACTGTACGGCTTCGGAAATTATCATATCGCACAGACGAACAATAGGAGCATCGCTGTCTGTAGCACCCGCAATCGCTGCGCTGCCCGCGTCGGTTGTCTCGGTGAAATCAATTGCGGTGTCGGTAAACTCCTGAATGAGCGAGTCCGCCGATTCACCGATTGACTGACCGTAGTAGCGATTGACCGCTTCCATAATCGCTTCACGCGGAGCAATCACCGGTTCAATCGGACGATTAAGAACAAACCTCAATTTATCAAACGTTTCGATGTCGTTCGGGTCACTACAAACAACACGCAACACCTCATCATCTTCCTGATACGGCAAAATCGTATTCTCGCGGGCAATCGACTCAGGAACGAGTTCGATAACCTGAAGCGGGATAACGTAGTTCGCGAGGTCAACGTATTCGCGACCGTACTCTTCCGCTATCGCACGAGCAACATCGTCGCTGCTAGCGTAACTAAGTTTAATCAACGCTTCCGCAACAGAAATTCCCGTCGATTTTGACATCGTTTGGGCTTCTTCAACCTGCGCGGCACTAATCGCCCCTTTCTTCTGAAGGATGCCAACAAAGCCAATGTTAACACGTTTCGCCATAATTGATAAATTGGATGTGAATGGGTTAATAGGAAAAGTTGCGTGTTTTGGGTAACAATGAACGAAACGACATAGACAAAATTTTTCGACCAATCTCTATCGTCACATGTTATCGTCAATCGAACTCCACGCTCTATTCTCTTCCGTTTTGTAAAAAATTTTTATAATATCGGGATTGACGTAAATCAAAAAACTTGGCACAATCACCGCGACGGTATTAAACCGCAACAATAGCGATTGCCAAAAACCGCTTCAAACGTATGAAACAGCGTCCAAAATTCCTACAACAAATTGTAATGATAACACTGGTGACAGTTTTCTGTGCCAACGTTACGTCCTTACAATTCGTGTCAGCACAAACCAACGACGAAAGCCGTTGGGACGATGCGCCCGCGCTTGTCAATCCCGCTCTCGGTAATCCGCTCGAACAAAGTTTCAACAAAACCGACACGCTCACAAACGGCAGTAAACCTCGCATTTCCGCAGGTCAAAGCCAGTTCCGTGATAGCAACTTACGTGACAAAACCGCAAAGCCGCTATCGGCAAACAACGGTGGTAACAGTATAGTTCAAACTTCAACCGCGAACGGTACAAATCCGTCAAATGTTGCCGACGCGGCAAACGTCTGGGCAAACGCTAACGACGAAACCGCCGCCAATGACACATTTGCGTGGCAGGGCAATATGTCGCCGCCCAACAACGCAACTGAAAATTCTAACATAATCACTACACCTTACGCAAGTCCCCAGCAAACTTTTTCTGGTGACAACAGCGTAAATTCGCTTGCGATGCAAAACGCGTTGTTGCAGCAACAGGCATTTATACAACAGCAGCAAGCACTCCAACAACAGGCGATACAACAAAACGGTATGAACTCCCTCGCGGCATATCCGTTACCTGCCGCTTCGCCGCTCGACCCGAATTACGCCTATCCGCAAGCACCGTATCCGAATCTGTTCACTCCGCCAGTTATGCCGCCGTATGCTAATCAATATCCGTCTCAATATCCAACGCCGTACCCTTACAGTCAGTACGCTTATCCGTATGGGCAACCGCAAATGCCGATGGGGGCACCGTATGATTACATTCAGCAACAGCAATATATGACGGCGATGCGACAGGAAGAACTCCGTCAGAACGAGATGAACGGCGCAGCAAGAGAAAATCGTAACGGTTTACCGCCGCCGCAACAATCATCGGCAAACGGCGGAAAAACCAACCCCGACGGAACCGACGATACCAATAAGAGTTGGTCAATGAACGACCTGCTACCGTTAAAAGTTTCGTCACCGCTCGCGGAAACACTATGGACAGGTGCGGGCTACTTAAGTCCGTTCGCGGGAGCGGATGCGCCAGACCGCGGAGTAGGGCAACCGTTAAGAATGAGAAGTTGGACAGACAGACCGTATTACATCGGTGCTTTCATCGGCTACGTCGGCGGCTCGGAACTTATGAACGGCAACGTTACAATAAGCGGCGGTACACCAACAACCGTCTCCGCGAAAATCAAACAAGACGGCGGCGGAATGGGCGGCTTG
>JAITST010000185.1 GCA_031287585.1 Planctomycetaceae bacterium
AAAGCCGCCCAAACCTACGGAGGACAATACATTGACGTTGGTCTTGTAAAGGAATCAACGAAGTAAATGGAAGTTATGTCATCTACCTGACATTTTTTAATGACGTTTGTGTCTCCCACTATCACTTTCAACCATTTTCAACTATTATGGATTATATTAAGTTTTTGAACGTTATGTTTTTCATTTGTATCTTCGCGGCGGTATTTGGCTGCGGTGAAAATCGCGGTTTGGTCACTGTTCGGGGAACGGTAAGTTGCGGCGGTCAGGCATTGCCTGGTGGCGGAAGTGTTTCCTTTACGCCAGCGGGCGGACAAACGCTTGACAAGATTCGGCGTGGAACAGCAAAATTCGGAACGGACGGAAAATTTGCCGCGTCAACATGGGAGCAGGGCGACGGTCTTCTGCCCGGAAAATACACAGTCAGAATTGAATGTTGGGAAGCAGCACCATCCTTCAATGGTTCCGCAGGTGTAAGTTTGATTGACCGAAAATTTTCAGGACCGGAAGCGATGTCCGGGATTCCCGTACTGGAAGTCGTTTTAGGACAACCGCAAAAGAATCTCGTTTTTGAAGTCACTCTGGCAGACGAAAAAACAATTGAAGCCGAAAGAAAATCCCACCAGTCAATTGAGGCGAAAGCACCAAAACAAATGGGACAGTGATATACAGCAAACGGTTACTGATCAATTGTCGTTTCGGCGGTTCGTAACAATCCGTACACTTTTTTGCAAGAGTAAAATTTGAAAGTGCGGTTTACAAGCATAATAAAAATTATGAAAATACATCCAATACTTTTCATCGTGCTGTTTATCGTATCTTCGTTGTCAAACGCAGAGGATGCTTCTGTTACTCCGGCGGTTGCGCGTTTTGTTCTCGGTCCGTCCGGTATGAACGATGGTCAGGCGATTCGTGAACTTGCTGAACATCCAGAGCAATGGGCGACCGTTCGTGCGAAGACTGGTAGTATTCTGTACGCCGACCACGTTCTTAATCGTCAGTTCAAAGACGATGCGCCGCTAACAGAATTGTTTGGCAAGTTCCGAAAGATAAATGTGCCGCTACAACTTGAAGTCGGGGCAGTCAAACCTTGGGGAACCACCGGTGCAGATTGTTTCAACAAACAAAAGCCAACGTGGGACCGATTTTTGCGTTGCGGAGCGTTGATAGACGGAATCGCGATGGACGAGCCGCTTAACTGTTGCCGCGAGCATTTGAAGAAGGATACAGAGTTTGCCGCCGCCGAAACCGCCGCGTTTATCACGTTAATTCGTCAACATTATCCGCAGTGGACAGTCGGCGACATCGAAGGTTTCCCGTCTGTTTCCGCCGATGAGTTGATACAGTGGGTTGACATTCTGGAAGCGAAACTGAAACAAAACGGCAGCCGCGGTATTGATTTTTTCCGTGTCGATACCGACTGGATGCACTTCGTTCAAAACACCGGACGCGGTTCTTGGAAAGACTTGAAACGTATTGAGAATCATTGCCGCAGCAAAAACATTCCGCTCAGCGTGATTTATTGGGCTGCCGATTATCCGGCGATGCGGAAGTTAGAACTCGCCGACGATAAAACGTGGTATGTCGGCGTGATGCAAATGGGATTCAATTACGCGGCGGTTGGCGGAAAACCAGACCAAATAGTAATACAAAGTTGGGTGGACGCGCCACAACAAACAGTCCCCGAAACCAAACCGTTCACGTTCACAAATTCCGCACGCGATTTGATTGAACGGTTTGTGAAGTAGTTAATCTTATCGTTTATCCACAAAATCTGCTATTGAAAATTTTCTCTAATTTTGTCACAATTACTCCGTTCGTTTTGTTTCTACGTGATTGGTACTAAATCCCTTTTTGTGCTATGACCAAAATTGACCGTTATATTCTTCGCAAGTTTTTGTTTAACTTCGTGCTGTGGATGTTTTGTCTCTTCGGTATTGTTGTCGTGTTTGATATGTTCACGAATGCTGATACATTACTCAAAGCAGGCGAGCGGGCTGGTAATTTGCCCAAAATTCTTGCGATGTTTTACTTTTTCAAACTGGTACCGATGTCGAACATTATTTCGGCATTACTCGTTCTCGTCGCGGCGATGATAACTATCGCTACTATGATGCGTAACAATGAACTCGTTCCGATTCAGGCGGCAGGGATTACGTCGGCTCGGATTATTCGTCCTATCGTTATCGCGGCGATTATTATGACTCTCATCTCCACCGTTGCCCGCGAAATCATTTTGCCTCGCTACATAAACAAAATCACCGACAACCCGTTCGATTACGTTGAAGATACCGGCAAGATTATGAGTGCGACTATCGACCAACGCACCGGCATAATGTTTCAAGGTGATAAGATTTTTTTGGAAACACGGCAGATTAGCGAACCGAGTTTTGTTCTCGCCACGCCTCTTGTTGACCAGCCGATTCACATCGACGCAAAAAACGCTTACTATCAAGCCGCAAACGCAGACCATCCGGCTGGTTTTCTAATTGACGACATTCAAAATATGAACGAACGTCTGAAGGGTTCATCACTGACACTTATTGACGAGCCGATTGTGATAACGTACAACGACGCGGAGGAATGGTTGCAGCCGAGCCAGTGTTTTATCGTATCAGACGTGCCGTTTATGTACTTGACGGCATCGCGGAATTGGGAAACGTATGCGTCAACGTGGGACTTGTTGAAGGCGGTTCGGAATCCAAGTCTTGATGTCGGGGCACGGCTTCAATCGCGGGTGCACGCACGGCTGCTGCTGCCGTTACTCGATATGACACTGCTCTTTCTCGGATTGCCGTTGATTTTCGTACAGGGCGACCGTAACGTTTTTCGTGCGGTGGGAATGAGTTCATTACTGGTAGTTGCGTTTATAGTTGTGAAGGAATCATGTCAGTTCATAGGAGCAAACAGCGGAATGCCAGTACTAGGAGCGTGGCTGCCAGTAATGATT
>JAITST010000333.1 GCA_031287585.1 Planctomycetaceae bacterium
TTTTCTGTCTGAACACGATTGAAAATTGTTTGTGTCGCGATGTAATCGTAACCCGAAATGTTGATTATTGAACATCAAAAACGTATCGGGGGATGCTTGTCGTCAAGGAACAACGCAAACATTCCGAGGAGTAAATCTGGGGCGAAACACATTCAACGCGGGCATCGGCGGCGATTTACCGCTGACCCGCAACACACGATTATTCGCCGATTACGATTTCGATTTAGGCGAACGCTCGGCGGCGCACACCGGACAAATCGGGTTCGTTGGGAAGTGGTGAGAGATTATTTTGAGACGGATAATGGTGTTGCGCACTGAGGTCACAGAGAAAAAAAATTGTTGTCATCGTTACTTTGTTATCATAGCCATTCTCCGTGTACACCGTGCCTCCGTGCGCAAAACAACCAAGCAAATTGTACGTCTTTCGTTTATCAATGTAGTTTTGGTTACAGACACATCACAACACAAACAATTCTCAACCGTGTTCGGTATAGTTTTCAGTCATCAGCGTTATCTCCGTCTTTTATCACGAATCTTGCTTTCAGTTTTGCAACTTCCTCCGCTAGTCCCGCTTGTTTTACGCTTTCCAGTACATCATCGAAATTTTTGTAGGCGGCAGGTGCTTCGTCTAACGGGTAGCGGCGGCAGTTTGTCAGGATGTCGTCAGTTTCCATTTCGCTGTCAACCGTTTTTTGGTCTAACGTTTTTATCGCGTTTCTTCTTCCCATTACACGTCCCGCGCCATGATTAATACTGTAAGCACTCATCTCCGCTCCTTCAAGTCCTACCATCACCGCCGAGCCGCCGCGCGGGTTGCCCGGCAACAGTATCGGATGTCCAGTTGTCTCAAACGGCGTTCCCCGCAATGCGTGGTGTCCCGCAGGAAACGCTCTTGTTGCCCCCTTTCGGTGAACCATCACCAACCTGTCACGCCACGTTTCACGTCTGACAATGTTGTGACTGATGAAGTAAACAAAGTTCGCGCGCACGTCCGGGAATACCTCACGAAACGCTTCGAGTACCAGCGAGTTAATGAGTAAGTGGTTGACCGTCGCGAAGTTTGCTCCGAGAGCCATATCGTCGAGATACGCTTTCGCTTCTTTCGTACCGAATGGTGCGTAAACCAGTTCTCTGTCACCGCCCGGAAACGGTGTTCCCCATTCGCGAAACTGTCGTTGCAGAATTTTGAATTGTTCCGTCGCAAGTACATTTCCGAATCCGCGTGAACCGCAGTGCGATAGAAACGCAACGTGTCCGTCTTTCAAGCCGAACACACTGGCGATTTGCCGCGCCCGCTCGCTCTCGCCGACTTCCACCACCTCGCACTCGCCGAAATGGTTGCCGCCGCCATACGAACCGAACTGCGTCATCTTCTCAACGAAGTTCGCCATATACCTTTCACCGAGAATCTGGTCGAGCCGCTTGTCGAGGGCTTCGGATGTATTGTCGTGACCGTAGTGAACGGAATCTTCGCACCGCTGCGTCCATTCAAACGGAATCCCGAACTGCTCACAAACCTCCTCGCTCGCCCCTTCGACAACCGCCTTCCGTGCGAGCGGTAATGTGTATTTGCGTCCCTTTTTCACGTTACGTTGACTTCGCCCGTAACCAGTCGGCGTGCGTTCGCAGATGGCGTTGATTAACGCACGGCGAACAGTACGGTCACGGATTTCGTCGGCTGGTAAGTCGAACTGTAACAACGACATTGAGCATTTGATGTCAACACCGACCGGTCCCGGAAAGACGTGCGTCGGCGACACCATAACGCAACCGATTGGCGCACCGTACCCGCAATGAGCGTCGGGATTCAGGATAACATCGCTTACGCCGACAGCACCGCGCGCATTGATTGCCTGCTGCATAGTTTTGTCGTCGAAAGTAGCCCGAATCGCTTCATTACCAATGACCGGAATCGGCGGGAGGTTATCGGTGACAAGTTTGGAAATGGCGGGGTTGTCGGTTGGGATTAGTTGCATAATACAATTACAAGGTTGGATTGAACGGTAAGATAAGTGAGGTTGTGTGCAATTTACATCAGCATCGGTAGTTGCGGTTGTGGGAGTTTTTCGCTCCATGAACGCTCTCGCGGTTTTTCGTTTGCTTCGCCTTTGCGATATTCGGTGTAACCTATCCAGCGGTCAATGTCTAGTCCGTAGTCTAGTCCGGTTACCATTTGTAAGGATAACATTGCTTCGTAACGAATTGACGTTGTTTTGTCTTCCAGCATAACGCCTAATTCGTCAACTATCCGGTTGTACTCTTCCGATTTGTCGCCGTCGGTGATACGGATTTGTCTTGCGGCAGGTGAAATTGCTTTCATCGCCAGTATCCGCATATTCTTGTCTTTATCGTTACGCATCGTACTACGTAACGCATGAAGGATTTCGTTGCGGTCGGCTGTTGAACATCCTTTTTCGCCCGCGATATTCGCAAGTACAGTACACGTCGAACGCCGTACGCTCTCGTTAGAATCGGTTAGTCCTTCTTTTACCGATATGACACGTGTTCCAAGCGGAATCAATGCCATCGCCTCAATCGCTTCACGGCGGATATTCGGGTCGGGCGACTCGCGGTATTCGTTCAACAACTGCCCAAGCAAGACTTCACGTTCAAGTCTGTCCGCGTTTTGTCCGCTCGCTGCTTTCAGGCGGATGCTGGCTATTCGTTCGGCTGGCGTTATCACGCCCGGAACATAGTCCTTTTTGTTGTTGAACATATACGCCATAAACTTGCTGGCGGATGTTTTCTCAAGCGTTGTGCATCCATTAACAAAGAGACAGCACGCCAATAATGTGAACGGCAATAAACGTGCTGCGAGGCGGCTCGTTGTTCGTTTGATATCGTTGGGTTTACTTGGTATTTGTTTTGCGCAGTGAACTTCTATTGACATAGTCATAAAATTTCGTTCTAATGATTGTCGTAATAAAGGCGCACCACAACGCGCCAGAATTTGAATCACGGAACTCTAACAAAATTTTTGGTTTTGTACAAGAGCGATTTTTTTGTGAAACACGTCTTGAAATTTCAACATAATAACATTAGAATAAGCGGTTGAAGCATCGAAGATTGAACGGTCAGAGGCGAAACTGCGTAAGGAGCGGAAGCCGGGTAATATCTACGACGCTTTTGTCAAGATGATTTTCGGTAGAATTGTTATTTTCGCTGATTTCATTGAAAAATTTTGAAAAACGTTATAACGATACTTATACACGGCTATGACACAACAACATTCTTATTCCCGCAATCTTATCCTATTCGCGTTGTTCGTACTGCTAACGTGTTTGCCGGTTTACGGACTTGATACGATAACGTTCAAGGAAGTTGGCGGCGGTTTGCAACGTACCGTTGTCGGACGTATCGTGGTGGAAGCGGGCGACGCTTTGATATTAGAGGGACGTGACGGGCAAATTTTTGTTATCAGGAAAACCTTGTTAATAGACAGGAAAACCGACGACATTGAGTTTTCACCAATGACAATGAAGGAGTTGGAAGAGAGCATAAAAAGCGAGTTTCCCGATTTCAGTATTCTCAAATCTGACTACTACCTCATCGCCTACAACACGTCTCCGGTTTACGCGAAGTGGGTAAAAAGTTTACTCGAACGTCTCCGTGATTCGCTCGGTCAATTTTGGAGGACGCGCGGTGTCCCATTGAAAAAACCGCAGTTCCCGCTCGTCGCGATTGTATTCGCAAGCAAGGAACAATTCGCGCGTTACGCGATTAGTGAAATCGGTTCAGACAATATGGCGGCATACTACAACAGGTTCACAAACAGAATTATCCTTGCAGACCTGACAAGCATCGAATCAAATGACGATGTAAAAAATTCACGCAACAAAAAACTAACGTCCGCCCAACTCGAAAACTTACTCAACCGTCCGGCAGCCGCGTTCAACATCGCAACCGTCATACACGAAGCAACACATCAAGTCGCGTTCAACGGCGGAATGCACGACCGTTTAGCCCTGTCGTCCTATCCGCTTTGGGTCATCGAAGGAATCGCTGTAATGCACGAAGTTCCCGACAGAGATAAAAAAATCGGATGGGGTATCACTCTCAAACCAAACGACTACCGTTTTGAACATCTTATCGAATACTGGCGAAAACGTCCTGACAGAGCGTTTGACCTAATTATCAAATCGGACAAAATGCTCCGCAATCCAAAAACGGCACTCGACGCTTATGCCCTCGCGTGGGGATTAGTTTACTTTCTCGTTACTGAACGCAAAGTACAGTTTACAACCTATTTGCAAAAGTTAGCGAAGAAAGATGTTACCACTCATGATACACAGGAGCAACGAATGAGCGAGTTCGAGGAATGTTTCGGTGACGATTGGGATAAGTTATATCAGGATTTCACGAAGTCAATGAATAACATCGCGAAGAAGATACGATGACACACCGCAAGTTTTCATTTGGTTTGTTGTTTGACATATTTTTTCTTTTCAGTTATGTTTGGAAAAATTTCGTTCGCCCGATTTGTTTACCATTCTGGTTGGAAGTACCAGCGGAGTTAAACCTCCAACGTAGTCGTAGTTCCAAGTCAGACAAACCCAAAGATAAACTAGGTAGAGCAGGCGAAAAAGCCGCCGCAACGTTCTTACGCAAACTGGGCTGCCGTATCATCGCACGTAACGTATTACTAGATGGCGGCGAAATTGACATAGTAGCACTCGACGGCGACTGGCTGGTATTTGTAGAAGTAAAAACTCGCAGCAGCCGACAATTCGGTCTCCCGCAAGATGCCGTAACAAAAGGAAAACGAAAACGAATGATACGTCTGGCAAACCAATTCATACAACAAAATAACTACGAATCAAACTCAATCCGTTTCGACATAATAGCAATAACCTGGCGCAAAGGCGAAAAACCAAAAATAGAACATCTAAAAAACGCATTCGACGCGATGGGGAATTAAAACACATAGAGTCGCGACATTTCGCGGTTGACAGGCAAGGTAGTTTTTGTATTAAACTTACTCTTCATTTTGCCACGAATACACGAATAAATACGAATAATTCGTTATAAATTCGTACATTCGTGGCAAAAATTATTGTATGTAAATTGTTAATTTTATTTATTTTGAAGTTACTGAACAAGTCTATTCTATCCTTACCTATCCTTACCTATCCTTACCTATCCTTAACTACCTATGAAAAAACCTTATTTTTACAAAGAAACACATCAGTAGCAATGGGCGTTTACCCAAACATAACCTTATTACCCCATTGTTGCTCGCTCTAATTCTAAATAAGGTAATAAGGTTATGTTTACGAGCGTACTTGCTACTGAAGTGTTCTTTGGTAAAAATAAGGTTTTTTGGTTTCACTAAAACATCAGTAGTTGTGTGTCTTATGTTTTTCCAAATAAGGTTTGCTCGCTACAACATCATGATGCCGTATTTTACACATATTTACCATCGTGAATTTTTGGAAATTGCAAGACAGACCACTACTTTTCGTTACAACAACGTTATACCCGCGTCTCTGTACGCTTTCACCATCTCCGGTGTCCACAGTCCGCACGCGACTTCGCCGATGTGAACTGCCCGCAACATAAACAACGCAAGCCGCGACTGTCCGATTCCGCCGCCTATGGTTTGCGGCAGTTCACCGTTCAGGATGCTTTTATGAAACGGTAACTTCGTCCGGTCTTCGCATTGACGAATTTTCAATTGACGTTTTAGCGAATCCGCGTCAACACGTATTCCCATTGACGAAACTTCCAACGCCGTTTGCAATGCCGGATGCCATAGTAAAATGTCGCCGTTAAGACCTACGCCGCCCTCACGCGGTGTTGACCAGTCGTCGTAGTCGGGAGCGCGTCCGTCGTGAATCGAACCGTCCGCGAGTTTGCCGCCGATACCGATAACAAAAATCGCGCCCGCTTCACGGCAAACTTCGCTCTCGCGTTCTTTCGGTGTCAACTTCGGATAACGGCGCAGCAACTCCTCCGATGTGACAAACGTTATCTTGTCCGGCAGAATCGGTTTGATTTGCGGATACTGCGAACAAACCCAGTATTCCGTCGATTGAATCGCCGCGAATATCGACTTAACCGTTGATTTAAGAAACGCAAGATTACGCTGCTCCTTCTTCATTACCTTACACCAGTCCCACTGGTCAACGTAAAACGAGTGAATCGGTGTAATCGTCTCGTCGGGGCGAATCGCGTTCATATCGGTATAAAGTCCTTCGCCGGGTTTGAAACCGTATTGGTGAAGGGCGTAACGTTTCCATTTCGCGAGTGACTGAACTATCTCAACAGTTTTACCGATGCCGGATGCATAAAACGAAACCGGTTTTTCGACACCGTTGAGGTTGTCGTTGAGACCAGTAGATGGATCAAGAAATATCGGGGCGGAAATTCGCTGCAAACCAAGCCAGCCAACAAGCGACCGCTCAAAATGTTCCTTAATCAATTTAATCGCAGTCTCAATTTCGCGAACCTTAAAAGCAGGTTTGTAATTCTTTGGAATAGGAAATTTAGTCATAGTTTTTTAGTGGGGTAAATAATTTTATACAACAAACTGAACATTACTTCGACAACTCCTCCAACAGTTTCGCTGCCTCACGGCGTTTTGCAAACTGCCTGTCGCCGCTCAACGCGGCTTGCAGTAGTTTTTTCGCTTCGGCAGTATTCCCGTTTTTCACCGCTAAACACGCCAGATAGTACGCTGTCGCGGACTTTATCTGCCCCGTTGACGCGGACAGTTTTAACGAGTTCGCTGCCTGTTCAAATTGTCCGGCTTTGAACTGAACCCAACCAAGCGTCGCTAGAATTTCGGTGTTGTTACTGTTACGCCGAACGTTGCCAATTGCGTATTCGAGAGCCCGCCGCATTTTTTCGGGCGACTCCTGTTCGCACAACGCCAACGCCAATCCGTTCTGCGTCTGTCCGTCGTTTGGCGATTCCAGCAACAACTCTTGAAACAACTTTTCCGCCGCCGCGTAATCGCCCATATATAACGCAACCGTTGCCAACAAAAGTTTCGCGGAACTTGAAGTCGGGTCATCTTTCAGTAACTTCTCCGCGAGCGGTTTTGCCTCTTCGAGTTTGTCGTCATTAAGGTTGACCTTAATAGATAACGCTATAATCTCCTTCGAGTTCGGATTCGCTTTGAGTGCGGCATCGAGTATCTGCCGTGCCTTGCTGTTGTCACCTTGCGCCAAGTACAACTGTGCCAGAATCGCATCGGCTATCAGTCCCTTTTTCTCGACGCTCGCGTCAATGTTGTCCGCCTGCACAAAAAACTTTTTCGCCTCGCCTTCCTTTTTCTGACGGAACAACGCGATACCCTTCTGACGCAACAACTGCGGCGACTCGCCGTCGTGTTTTATACGTTTGTCAACAATCTCCTCCATCGTATTCCAACGCTGACGCGCCTCACAAAAGTCCGTCATAATACGTAAGCAAGTCGATTCCAATGCTTCCTTACGTTTCGGGTTGACAGTGTATTTTTCAAGTTTCTCCCATGCCTTACTCAACAACAAGTCCGCAGCGGTAAGTGAGTGTTGACGCAACGCAAATTCCGCGAGTAACAAGTATGCTTCAGGGTCGTCGGGCAACTCGTCAGTACCCATTTCAAGATTCGCGCGAACAGCGTCAACAAGATTTGCCTTAGCAAACCACTGAGCCAAAATCATACGCGGCGGCACAATTTCGGGGTGCTTCGCGTACACCTCTTTCAGAATGTCTAGCGCATCGGCAACCCGCGAAGCATTGAACGCAACAGCAGCCGCTTCAAGCGAATCCTTGATATCTTGCGGAACTGAATCATCGGTTACGCTGTTATTAGCGGGAACAGCCGCAGACGTAACATTGTTAGTCTGTGCGAGCGATTGTGAAAGAAGTAAACAAAACGCAAACACAAAAAGACCAGCACAAACAAAACGAAACAAAAGCAAACGTGAAATGTTCATAGTATATGTTTTCTAATTGGTTAGTGAAAAAAGCAACCATAACGTGTATCAACGAGCATATATTTATACTAAATTTTTCAGGTTTGTGAAATAGGTTGGGAAAAAATAAAATGATGCGAGGGTTAAAAATTAGTACCCATCAAAGAATAACTCGTCCAAATTTTTTCTGTCTGAACACGCTTGAAAATTATTTGTGTTGTGTTGTGATTTAGTAACCAAACCTACATGGATAAACAAATG
>JAITST010000444.1 GCA_031287585.1 Planctomycetaceae bacterium
CGACGACACTCAATAGTTTTTCATCGCAGAAATAACCGTAATCATTGATAGAGCATTTAATTTCCGACCTGAATACAGTTTTTCTTCTCGGGCGAAAAAAAATCATACTAATCGGGAGAACAAGTAACAACCCCGTGAGTAGTATTTTGAAAAGTGACCTTCTGTTAATACCTTCCTGACCTGATGGCGATTGAACAATATCATCATTCAATACATTTTTTTTCATACTAACCGCCTTTTTTTGATGTGTTATCAGTACAATGGAATACATACATTCGTACATTCCGATGTGAAGCGGGTATTCCAACTAATCGCCTTTCCCGCATCCGCCGCCTTTTGGTTCGCGTAAGGAACAATCCGCTGAATGAGGTCGAAACGTTTCATTGGCTCACCGCCGCAAACGCGATTTCGTCTGACATATCAAACGGTTTCTTATCCCGTTCAAAGCAATAACTACAACGAAGATTACAATCCGTCGTGAGTATCAATTCCATATAACTCAACGGGTACATCTTCCGTGCTTCCATATTTCCACGAACGACCTCCGGCAACGATCCGTTCCACGTTCGCGGGCGAACCTGCTTTCCGCTTTCGTTATCAGTGTTACTTTGCAATATATTCACAGCCAAAAATCCCGTAAAAAGTTTTACAATCAAACGCCGCAACCAGAACCGTAAACGCTCACGAAAAACGTGTTACTCTCCGATTGTTAGTAGAGATTCTGAACACCGGACCGAATACTTGTCAAGTGGGGGGGAGTTTATTCATACAAAATCCCCGCCGATTGCACGGGAAAATGTTCGTTTGCAACGTCTAAATCTGATGGGCTTGCGGATACCGCGTCAATTACTTCTCTTAACACCAGCATTGTTGGGTAGAGGTTCATTGCATATAGGGGGATTTTTATTACTGTTTGGTCTTTCGTTACTATTGCGTATTTTGATTCGTTGGGCAGCATACCGTAGCCCTCGATTTCTTCTATTGGGATTTCGTTTGTACCGACAGTTTTCCAGAGCCGTTTTTTTTATACAATAAAACTCGTTTCCTTCAGAAGTATGTAGCCCGCTACCAATTTTAACGTTTTGTGTTCAGCCAACCCTTGTTTCATCCGGTTGGCTATGCGATTTACTATGTTTGTAAAAACAATGAAGTGACCACCAGAGTCGCCTTTACGATTTGTGAACGTGAGATTCAACTTACGTTGTCCGGCGTTGTGAAATAGGCAAATGTAGAAAAAGAATTTCGTTCCAATGTATCCGCCTTTGTGAAACATATCGTGCCGTTTCCAACATACCGACTCAACGTTGTCGAATATGATTTCACGTTTTGAGAACGTTTTCGTGACGACTATTCCGTTCTCGTAAAACTCTTTTCCTGAATCGCAAACCCGTATGATAAACAAAAGCAAGCACCAAAAAACTGCCGAACAACTGTACGCGATTTTGAACTCTATCTCCATCATTGGCGCGAGGAACACCATCGGCAGAATAATCGCAGGCGCAATCAACGCAAGTGTGATGTATATTATCAGCGGTGCGCGTTTTCGTTCAAACAGAAAACGTCCCCAACTGTCCGGGGCATCCGTAGTTGTGTTTATCATCGTGTCAGTTTGTTCCGGCTGCTCTACGTTTTCCTCGATGAACTCCGCTAACCACTGAACGTTTTTAGAATATAACGGTAATGTCAAGCACGCGGTTTGTTCACCGTTTTGCCAGAGATGAAGTTTGTCGTCGAAGGAATGTAAGGCAGTGATTTCGCTGCACGGTAACGATATTACGTCACCGCTTTTGCCGTGCCATTCGATCACGTCTTCGGACAACCGCCAGTGGTCGCCGTCGATTGGTTCGCGGTCACGGTATAGACTGTCGAGACGTTCGTTGACGTTGTTTGCTACCGACTCAATAAATTCGATGAGCGGGTCGGATGTGTCGCATTGTGCGGAGGAGTGAAAGCGTAACGGTTTCGCTTTGCCGGTGATATATATGTTGAGATCGCGGACAGATATTAAGAATATGCCGCCTCTGATACGCATTGTTGGTTGTTCACGAACACGTAACGATACCCCTTCGATGTCGTTATAAGAATACGTTTCGCTGCCGAACAGCGACGAGTATATGAAGCCGTCGTCTGTTTGAAGTACCCAACGCCGCCGTAGCGCGTTGCCGACGAAAAGCAATTCGATGGCAAACCAGAATATGCTGATACATATCGCAATTGTAAATATATCCGGCGCGACGATGCAAGAGAGAAACACAAGTAACGTAAACAAACGAATAATCCACAACACTACCTTCACAGGTGTCGGAACACATCCGGCAACAATAATTGGTTTACCCGTCGCGACTGGCGTTGGCGGATTGAGGTCGGGAATGGAGAAGTCGTTCATTTGTTGAGCGGGTTGTTTAATTTTATAGTAAAACTACGGGAAGCATTTTACCACCTGCCTAAGATCAGACGCAAGTACCCCGACTGTTTCGCACACTCCTAGTTTCCTCCCGACAAACCCTGATTTGTATTGTTTGAATCTTTCTGTTACAATATGTTCTGTTTTAATTTTGCGGCATTTTCGTCGTTCACACTATTACTCATTTTAACTCACAGAAAAAACATTATGCTTGACCGTCGTTCTGACATTCGTAACATTGCTATTATTGCCCACGTTGATCACGGAAAAACTACATTGGTTGATTGTATGCTGCGTCAAAGCGGTCAATTTCGAGATATTCAGGTTGCTGGCGAACAGATTCTTGACAGCAACGCCCTTGAACGTGAACGCGGGATTACCATTCTTGCCAAGAACATCGCGATTCCTTACAAAGGTGTCAAAATTAACATCATCGACACACCCGGTCACGCCGATTTCGGCGGCGAAGTTGAACGTGTTTTACGGATGGCGGACGGTTGCGTTGTACTTGCTGACGCGGCTGAAGGTCCGATGCCGCAAACTCGATTCGTGCTGTCGAAAGCACTCGAACTTGGTTTGAAACCTCTCGTTCTTATAAACAAAATCGACCGTAAAGATGCTCGTCCGCGCGAAGTTGTCAACGAAATGTTTGACCTGTTCATATCACTCGGCGCGGAGGACGAGATGGCGGATTTCCCGTATCTTTTCGCAAGTACACGTCACGGATTCGCTTCAACTGACCCTACCGCAACCTCCGGTACTCTCGAACCGTTAATGGATATGATTATTGAAAAAATTCCGGGTCCCGAAGTTGACATCGGTCAGCCCGTTCGTATGCTAGTAACGACAATTGACTGGTCGGAGTTCGTCGGACGAATCGCGATTGGACGTGTTCGTGAAGGTTCGTTGCGGAAAGGTCAGGCGGTTTCGATTCTGCAAAACAACGACAAATCCACAAGCGGCAAAATCGCGATGTTATACACGTTTGAAAAACTCGGCAAGACCGAAGTTCACGAAGTTGACGCGGGCGACATCGCGGCGATTGTTGGTTTGCCAAACATCGAAATTGGCGACACTATCGCGGCACCGAACAACGCTATCGCACTGCCGAGAATCAAAGTTGACGAGCCGACGTTGCGAATGACGTTCGGAATAAACACGTCACCGCTCGCGGGTCGTGAAGGGAAGTTTGTAACGAGCCGTCACTTGCGCGAACGTTTGTTACGCGAACTCGACCGAAACGTTGCGTTGCGTGTTGAGCCGGTCGAGGGAACGGAGCAGTTTTCCGTTTCGGGACGCGGCGTGCTGCATTTGTCGGTATTGATTGAAACGATGCGCCGTGAAGGTTACGAGATGTCGATTGGTAAACCGGAAGTGATTTTTCACGACAACAACGGCGTGATTGAGGAGCCGTTTGAAACGTTGTATGTCGAAGTTCCGCAAGGTCAAACGGGACCGGTGATGGAGATGGTTGGCGCAAGACGCGGACTGTTGCAAGAGATGACCAGCCGAGGTGATTTTGCGTTGTTGAAGTTTTCGATACCAGCACGCGGATTGATTGGCTTGCGAACGAAAATGTTGACGGCAACACAAGGGAACGCGGTTATCAATCATCGTTTTGAAGCATATAAACCGCGTGAAGATACGATACCGGGGCGTTCAAATGGTGTGTTGGTGTCGATGGTTTCGGGTAAAGCGGTTGCGTTTGGACTTGACGGTTTGCAAGCGAGGTCGGAGTTGTTCGTGTCGCCGGGTGATGTAGTTTACGAGGGAATGATAGTTGGTGAGAACTCGCGTAACGAAGATATGGACGTGAACCCGACGAAGGAAAAGAAGTTGACAAATATGCGTGCAAGCGGCAGTGACCGTAATATAATACTGAAACCGGCGCGGGTATTCACGCTGGAAGAAGCGTTGGAATACATCGAAGACGAAGAACAAGTAGAAGTAACGCCAACCCAGATTCGGTTGCGAAAATCGTTGTTGAAAGAGATTGACAGACGGCACGCGGCACGGAAGGCGAAGAAGGATTAGGAATTTTAGATTTTTGATTTTAGATTTCAGATTTCGTTGTAACACACATAAATCTAAAATCTAAAAACAAAAATTACATCGCGTCTCTGCAGCGTGTGTATTTTCCGCCAAACAACCCAACCAACAACCCAACAACTATGTTCACCTACATCAAAACTTTCATCAGTCGTCATTCCGATTGGAATCCTATTTCGTTGCGTGAATTGCGGCAGGTCACTAACAGCGGCATTTTGGCTTGGACTATTTGTATTAGCGTTTTGGTACTGTCGTTTTATTCATTGATACTTGTAGTTGATTTTGCGGACAATTTTTCCCGTAGTGCTTTCAACACTAACGAAAACGAATGGTTTTTCTTCACCATTCTCGGCATTACCGCAGGCGGTACCGCTCTTGTAACTTTGCTCAACACGTTAATCCGCAGCATCTTTGACCGTGTCCGTGAAGACCCGATGTTTTACTCGATGATAACGCCGCTGCAAATTGTTCGCGGACGTATTATTTCTACCGTGATTACGTCGTTTGTGATGTACAGTGTCGCGTTACCGTACTTTGTGTTGGCGTATAACTTGCGCGGTGTCGATTTTATGAACATTATAATCTCGTTTGTGATAACGTTTGTCTGGATACAGATTGTCAATCTCGTTACGACCGCGTTTTTCGTCGGCGTGAAGGGGATAATTGACGCGGTGACGTATCTCATTCCTTGGGGAATTTGCGTGTTCTTTGCTGTCTTAATGACAATTTGTTCGCTCGTATTGGCGACAGTATTCAACGACGACCATATCGCTAGGATGATTTTCTTTATGATGGTTGCGATATTCGGAGTTCTGCTGACGTGGCTGGCGTACTCGTTGGCAGTCGCGTCGTTAATACCGGAAACGTGTAACAGAATGTTTCGGACACGGTTTGGAATAACGATTATATTGTTAGCGATGGCTGGATTTATGTTGTACTATTTCCCGATGTCGGTGATAGCGATAGCGTTAGGCAGCCGCCGCGATGAAACCGCGATTGTATCATTTATAATCTACAACCTGACCGGCGTGATACTGTTCTCGTTCTTGTCACTGATTGCGGTGTGTGAACGTCACGATTATCCGCTACGTCAACGCCGCGAGGTTCCGCGTTCGATACTGCTACGTTTGCTGTACTTTCCGTTTTCAAGCGGCGTGCCGAATGCGTTCGTTTGGATTGGTGTGATGATGCTTGTGTGGCACGGCTCGATTTATTGCTCGATGAATTATTTGTACCTGCTGGGTTACCTGGGTACATCTACGACAATGAGTATGATGAACGACACTCACATTGAAACTTATAGGTTGGTTTTTCGCCAATTACTAACGCCGTTGCTTTACATTTACGGCTACTCAATCGTGACGTTCTGGCTTTACAAATCGTTTCTCTGGCGGTATTGGAAACAGAAGCATTTGTGGATAATGGTTTTTATCGTGATTGTTGTGGTAAGTCTGATTTCGTTTTCGGCGGAGTTTTATTTTAACGGCAACGCAATACGTACTCATTACCATTCATATAACGATTACTCAAATAATTACCAACAAACAGTGCTGATGGGCGAATCACAACCCTTGCTAGCCCCGAACCCGCTAACGCTTATTACTGAACAATTCAATTACCCCACTGGATACAGAGTAATACAATTTATATTCGCGGGCGGAATGTCGTTGCTGGGCTTTGCAACGATGATGGTGTGGGCGGTGAAAATATTCGTAAGAAGATTTTATCACGCGGAATGAATCGCGGACAATTTTTTGACGCAAAGTTCGCAAAAACACGCAACGCCCTTTGCGTCAACATAGAACGTACATGGTTGAATTTTTAGAAATGTTATAGAAATGTTGTTGCAACGTTTCTACATCCTTACCCCGTAGGGGTTAAATATGCCAGTGTTTATTAACATAGCCCCCGCGTGGAACGCGGGGTAGGGATTTGCGTTGTCTCTTGACGACAAGCGTCACTCGGTACATTTAATAATCTACAACCAATTCTTTGGTTACGATTACATCACAACACAAACAATTTTCAACCGTGACAAATATAGAACGGTTAACAATTTCAAAATCCTCGTGCCGCCTTAATATCATTGAAATCACGCAAATGATAACTTATTCCGACAAATTCCAACGTCTTGCACAACGCTCTCAACGCTACACCCATTCCGTCAGGTCCGCTGAATCCGCCGAATTGCCCGCCGCCTTTTAGATGCGGTTCTAGGTCTAGGAACACGCCGGGGATTCCTCTTGCTTTTAGTTTCAATTCAAGTGCGGGCAAAATTGCCGCAAGGTCACGGAAAATTCTTGCGTGGTCAGTTCTCCCTTCGTCCGCCGGTACGAAGTTTTTCAGTTTGTTCTCCTCGACGTGACCGCCTTTCTCGGCTCGGTCTGTCTCCGCGTAGTCTTTGATGTGTAACCAACCTAGTCCGGGCTTCATCACTTCGTACTGTTCGTAAACTTCCTGCGACGAGTAACCCTGCGAAACCTGATTACCGCCATCGAATATCAACACCATCGCCGGATGATTCACCTGCCTGTAAATGTCCGCGAGTAACTGTCCGGTTTGACCGACGAGATTCGACTCGACTTCCAAGCCAAACGTCAAGTCGCTCCTGTGGCACATCTCCGCAATTCGTCCGAGCCGGTCAACTGCCATCGAAACGTAATCATACGGATTTTCGTTACGCGGATGGTAAAACGAAAACCCGCGTATGAGTTTCGTCTCAAACGCGTGAGCAAGGTCGCAGACCTGCCGCACATCTTGTTCGAGATATTTGTCGAACGGAATAAACTGGTTTGTCGAGCCGTCATCGGTATCAACAAGTTTGATTTTACCAATCGGCGAACCAATCGACGAAACGTTCAAACCGTACTCGTCCTGAAACTGCCGGACACGTTGAATATCGGTTTTAGTCAACTTCATAACGTTCTTAACGCCGTCACCAAGATTGACAAACCGGATACTATAATACTGCAAGCCAAGTGCGGCAAACACAGTAAACTGCTCAATAATAGTCTTGTTAGCCGACCCTTCATCAGCAAAACCGGAAAGAAAAACACGCGGAACCGTATTCATAATTTTTTACCTTTAACTGAATGTGAAAATTGTAATTATTCTTTGCACGTATGTAACATTCTACCAGATTGTATCGCGATTACAAGGAGTGGAATGATTTATTGATTTACGGCGGGAGTGTGAAAATAAATTGGGGATTTTATTTTCGATTAAATGCAGGGAACATCCAATAACCTTTTTAACCGCAGAGGACGCAAAGAATCGCAGAGGAGTATTTTTTGTAACTTATTCTATATATAAATCATTACAAAAAATTTTCAAAATAAAATCTCTGCGTTTCTCTGCGAATTCCGCGGTTAAAATTGAGTTTTTTAGAAATGTCCTTATTAAATGCGTTCTTGGCTTCATCAGTGAAGAAGCATTTAATTCAATGTAAAAATGCACAAAATGAGTTTTTTACAGGATGTTAGGATGATATTTTTGCCACAGTTACTTGGAAAGTGCGGTTGATATTGTTACTTCTCTTACAGGGCTTTGGTGTATTTACCTAGCCCCTATTCACGCCGATTGCAAAGACGTAAAGTTTCTTATTCCATGGACAAGAAATGGTGAAAATGAGTAGATTAGTGAGAACAGGCAAAATTGTCTATCCTTATCTACACTTACCTACCTGTGAAAAAATGACTTTGCAATCGGCGTGAGCCCCTATTGTGCTTTCTTTTTTTTCCTGATAGAATATGACGTTGTTGGAGGTTGTCATAAGTATAGAAACTTTATGACGATTGAAAATAGCAAAATCAAAATTTCTATCCTGATTCGACAGCACCTATTTTAGAAAACAACTGAAAATTACGAAACCACATTTTTACGTGTAATCCGATGAAAAAACAAAGCATAACTACTATTTTGGTAACATTGTTCCTTGTTTTGGGAACGATGATTGCAATGGCGGAGAGTCCCGTTGCAGAAACTTCAGCGTTGCGTCACGGTCCCGAAAAAGGTTCGCTCGTCATTATCGGCGGCGGAACTATTACTGACTCCATCTGGGATAAAATCGTAGAACTCGGCGGCGGCAAGGATAAAGCACGCTTCGTGGTGGTTACTAACGCTATGCCCGGCAAGGATGACCAATATTTCCTGAATGCGATGAAACCATTAACGCAGCGGGTCGGTGAGACCAACGTAACGCTCTTGGGAGTGAAAACGATCAGTGAAGCAAACGACGAAAAAAATCTTGAAGTATTGAAACACGCCACAGGAATTTTTTTCTTCGGCGGTTTTCAAAAGCGTTTGGCTGATGTTTATCACGATACATTGGCACATCGAGAGTTTCAAAACGTGTTGGCAAGAGGAGGAGTTATCGCCGGAACATCGGCAGGTGCAACGATTCAAGGTTCGCTGCTGTGGCGGTGGGAAGAGGTTAATAAAAAAAGGACAGGGAAACTCGTTGAACTCCCCATAGGACTCGGTTTTTTACGCGATTCCTTAATTGCCCAGCATTTGCTGGCACGCAACCGGCAGTTTGGATATGTTGGTTTTGCGAAAGCGTCCCCGCAGATACTCTGCATCGGTCTTGACGAATCAACCGCCGTGGTTGTTATCAAGGACGAAATGGAGGTTATAGGAAAATCGTACGCCGCCCTCTATAACACAGGCGGTCTGCCCTTTTTTCTGTTGAAAGAAGGACTGAGATATGATTTGAATGAACGTAAAATCATCACGAGTAAAAAAGAGACCTCAAATACAGAAACACCGCATTTTGATTTCCAGACAAGTGACGGTAAAACGATTCCTGTCTATTACTTGTTGCCGAAGAAGGTTGACCAAAAGACAAAAATACTGTTCGTTATGAACGGGGCTGACAGAAACGCTCTCGGCAACGTTGATAGATTTTCCAAAGTCCCTGATACTCTCAATATTGCGGTGCTGATTCCGTTATTAACACGCGAGGATTATAATGAGAGCCGATATCAACAAGGCAACATTGGCAGTAAAACAGAATACTCCGAATGGACATTCAACCTCGTTGATTCGATATTTGTCGAGTTCCGCAAGAAACAAAATTTGCAAGCAGAAAAATATATTCTTTTCGGTCATTCTGCCGGCGGACAATTTTCGCACCGGACAGCACTGTTCAGCAAAAGTCCGTATATCGGTCTCGTTGTTGCGGCTAATTCGGGTTCATACACGTTCCTTAATGAAGAGGTGAATTATCCATACGGCATAAAAGATATGCTGAAACATAAGGACACCATTTTGAAGAACCTATCCAATCGGAAGGTTTATCTGTTAGCCGGAAGTGCCGATACCAGTCAGGATGACCCGTATTTACCTAAAAATCTTAATGAACAAGGTCTTCACCGGTTTGAACGGGCGGGGAATTTCGATAAAACAACCCGTGATTATGCCGAAAAGAACGGCGTGAAGTATAACTGGAAACTGATTAAAATGGACGGAGTCGGACACAGCAGTTCACAAACGCTGCCGCATCTTATTAAAGTTATTTCCGCACAGGAAAAGTAGATTCATTTTCATTAGGGCGTGTTCACGCTAGCATTCTGACGAATTCGCAAGTGATGGCAAAGTGAACGAGGGCGGCGGACTCACGGTCGAGATTCCCGCCGACTTGAAAGCCCCGTGTAAATACGCCTGGGGATTTGAAATTACGCAGTAAGATTGGTGGCGGGGCTTGTCCCGATTTGCTTTGTCCCTGATAAAACGATATAATACCTTTATGCTCCTTTACCTTGACAACTGTTGCTATAATCGACCATTTGACGATCAGGAGCAAGTCCGTGTTCACATCGAAACGGTTGTAAAACTGCATATACAGGAACTTATCAGGGCAGGTAAGTTGAAATTAGCGTGTTCATTTGTTTCACGATTTGAAAACAGCAAAAATCCCAACGAATCAAACAGAGAATCAATCACAGCATTTTTTCAAAATGCGGCTGTTTATGTCGGGCGTGAACATTTTGACGAAATAAAGAAAAAACGGGACAAGTATATGACAATGGGCATCAAAATGAAAGATGCAACCCA
>JAITST010000337.1 GCA_031287585.1 Planctomycetaceae bacterium
ATTCCCGAAAAGGGAAAAACGTTCGTGGCAAAATTCGTAAATCTCGAAAACAACAGAGTAAATCTACAAATCGCAACCGGACGCGCCGCGTTCATAGACCTCAAACTCCTATCAGAAACAGACCAAGAATGGATTCGGAGTAAATTACAAGACGGCAAATAGATGTAACGGATACCGGACACGATTGAAAATTACTAGCAACCGCGACAAGTTTTCAAATATCCTTCCATTATTTCGTATTGACTACGGTTAGTACGTATGTTATTATATTGGGTTGAGACTAACTTAATTTGTTCGGTGGATTGTGACGTGTTGTTTCGATTTGCTGTGCATACTTAAATTTAACCGAAAGGTACTACAATGCAGAAGAGAGAATTTCTCAAAACTATGGCAGTGGCTGGTGCTGCTGTGGCAACACAGGGTGTTGGTTCGCTTGATGTTCTAACACAAGCGCAGACCACAGAAGGTCCCTACGACTTGGTTGCCGTAATGGGCGGCGAGCCGGACGAGATGTTTCGCAAGGCGATTACCGAACTTGGCGGTATGGGCAAGTTTGTTAAGAAAGATGCGAAGATTGTTATTAAACCGAATATCGCGTGGAATCAACTGCCGGAGGTTGCCGCAAACACAAATCCGATTCTGATTGGCGAAATTGTCAAACAAGCAATCGCGGCTGGTGCAGCGTCGGTTTTGGTATTCGACATGACTTGTGACGGCGGCGGCAGAATTTGGCAAGATTGTTACAAGAAAAGCGGTATTCAGGAAGCAGTCGAAAAAGCAGGCGGCAAAATGATCCCCGGTAACAATGAAAGCGATTATGTTGATGTTGACCTGCCAAACGCGAAAGTTCACAAGAAGACCAAAGTTCACAAGGAACTTATTGCTTGTGACGCATGGTTTAACGTACCGGTTCTCAAAGTTCACGGCGGTGCGAAAATGACGATGGCAATGAAAAATTATATGGGAGTTGCGTGGGATCGGCAGTCATTTCATGGTGCAAACCTGCAACAGTGCATCGCGGACGCTTGTACGTGGGAAAAGAAACCGATACTCAACATAGTTGACGCATACCGTATTATGAAAGCACACGGACCGCGCGGACAATCGGCTGCTGACGCGGTTGTTGCGAAGGCGTTGTTCATATCGAAAGATATCGTTGCGGTGGACACAGCAGCGTGCAAGTTTGCGGAACGTTTCACAGGTGTCACACTGGAACAAGCGTCGCACATCGGATGCGGCGAGAAACTCGGTTTGGGAACAACTGACTTAGACAGTATCAAAGTCGGAAAGTTCAATCTTTCGTAATGCCGGTTAGTTTGGTAACAAATTGCGGCAGGCGATTGCACGAATAGTGCGGTCGCCTGTTTTTTTTAACTGTGACAATTATTTTATACTGGTAACGGTTGAAAATTGTGTATGGTATAACAAAAAAATTCGTGTATTTTCGTGTGGTTTGGATTAAAAATCCCCTCAAAATTATTGTACCGCAAAGTAATATGCTGTTGACATTTTGCCGCAAGTCGGTTAGACTGGATGTGTTGCAATTAGTGCTGCGGAATCATCCGGATAATTTATCTCACCCCTTATTCAATGGAGAAACAATCGTGACAAAGAAAGAAATCGTTCGTATTATTGCTGAAGAACTTGATGAAACTCA
Organism: Planctomycetaceae bacterium; assembly: GCA_031287585.1. Classification (GTDB taxonomy): domain Bacteria; phylum Planctomycetota; class Planctomycetia; order Pirellulales; family Thermoguttaceae; genus UBA8133. The sequence continues at coordinate 1,658 of JAITST010000337.1, forward strand.
GATGAAGACGAAGGATGTCGTACAGAAAACGTTTGATGTGATTATAAAAACGCTTGTAGCAGAACGGCGTGTTGAACTTCGTAACTTCGGAGTGTTCGAGGTTAAGAAGCGTGGTGCAAGGATGGCTAGGAATCCGCGTACCGGTGAGGAAGTTATGATTAATCAGCATTATGTTGTTACGTTCAAACCCGGTAAGGAGATGGAAAACAAAATTGCGGAATTATTGAAGGAGGATTGAGTTCACGCAATAACTATTCTATTTTCAACCACGAAAGCACGAAGAATACAATTGGATAATGTAAAGACGTTGCATACAACATTTTTATCACCGTGGTTAATTACCTTAGTTCAAAATCTCACAGTTGCGTCAATGCTGAGTGTCACTTGTTCGCTTTTGCCTAGGTTATTGTATATTCCTTTATTATTTACTCTGACATCGCTCCAGTCGTAGCGTACTTCTGGACGTATTGCTACACAACTTAACGGTCGCCAGTTCAAACCTAACGATAAACCGAAGTAATCATTACCAGTGACATTTACGTCGGAGGCGTTTGTTGCATACCGCTGTATCCGTGAGTGCCCATCGTCGCGAAACCACTCGCCGCGAAATCCTACACCCAGCGACTCGCTCATTTGCCACGTCAGATATTGCGTGACAGAGAATTGCCGTCCGATTCGCAGTTCTGTCTCGTCGTAAACAGACGCGTTTTCTTCGTAACCTAACGTATGCTCAATTGAATACGTTAATTGTTTCGTCAACCGATGTGAGAAGAGCAAACTGTACGTTGTGTTGTAATCGTCGTAGTCTGACTGTCTCGCTGAACTGACGTTGAACGCGACGCGGCTGTTGCGATTCGCTGAGTACCAATCAAGTCCGCCAATCCAACCGATACTCTTGTTCGGACTTTCCCAAATGTCCCAACCCTGCGTCAATCCGCCCATAATTCGCAGTTGCTTCGTCAATTGCTGCGTTACTGTCCCACCCGTGAACGTTGTCGGCATCCCGTACATGAACGAGTAACTATGCGAGTAGAAAAAGTTGTACGGCGACATCGGCGACTCTATTCCCATGTTGGAATAGAAGTGTCCAACACGAACGGTTGTACCGCTCGGCGCGTAAAGTTCGGCGTAAAGTTGCGGCATCGACAAACCGTACATTGACGCTTGATGAGCCAGATTACGTCGTGGACCTTCGTTTGAATTCCAATGTAAATCGGCGAATGCGGGGTCATATACGTTCCGTTTATTACCGCTGCGTGTTTCGTACTTATGCGTTTCTAAACCAATCGCACTCGTGTAGAGGTAGTCGCTGCCGTACAATAAATCCGCGCGGAATCCCCAATCCCAATTACCGCGTGTTCGGTGAATCTGTCTGCCCAACGATATGTACGCTTGGTTTAGCACGTACTCGTTCGCGACATCGTTGTAACGAATCGGCGAATTGTTCTCGCCGTCAGGCCAATGAAAGTTCAGCGTTGTACCTTGACTAACCCAACCGTCAATGAAGTACGGCGACAAGTTACCGCGAACAGATGTTGACAACGAACCGCGTGTGACATATTCGTAACGTCCATCAATCATACGGTACGTTGGGAACTTACGTGTTAAACGTTCGGGCGGCGCACAAGGGGCGAGCGGCGTGTTACTGGCTTCGTAGGTTGCGTTGCCGGTACGTGAGTAACGCGGCTTCAACTGCGGCTCGCGTTTTTGCGAGAGCATACGTTTGTAGTTGTAGTCTGAATCTAACGAGCCTCCGTCGGTACCGTTCGCCGTACCGGTTGGTTCGATGGCTATTTCGGGTACGGAATCGGTGTCGGTTGTTCGTGCGTCAGGATTAGCACTCGCATTGTCAGTAGCGTTTTTCGATTCCGGTTTTCCAATTTTAGGAATGGTGAACGGCGTAGATTGCGGAGTTACCTCGAATTGTTCAGGGGTAATTGTATCAGGTGTCGTTACAACAGGAACGGCGGGAGTTTCGGGAACGACGACTGGTTGCGACGGTTTAGCGGGAGCGGGTTTTACTGTCGGTGAAGGTTGCAAGGGAGCGGGATTCGGCTGTGCCGGTTTCTCAAATGGAAACGGTACTGCCTTCGCCTCTTTGACCTCGTTATCAGCCGGAACGTCCCAAATTTGTGATTTCGGCTGTTGTAATGCTTCACCAGACGACCCGTTCGCCGTATCTTGTGCAAACGACCGATTACAACTAAACAGTACCGCTACAACAAGCAATGTAATCAAATTGTGACGCATAATCCAAATTCTCCGGTAAATTCTTCACAGTTAGCAGCCCCGCAACACGTAAATCTTGTGAAGTTTAGCAAAAATCTAAAATTGATACAAGCGAGATTTTCGGTATAAACGGAAAAATCCGCATATTTTAACATTAACGTTTCGACGTTTTAAGATTTGGAACTTGAGAAGAAATGAGAACAAGTTTGGAGGTGGAGTACAGCCGCAACCCAAAAATGTCCGGCATAATATGGTACAACTTCACAGGTGTGTAAAAATAAATGGGGAATCCATTGTAATAGGTTTTCCACCATTCGAGTAGTCGAGGCATTCCTCGCCCCTCTTCAAACCGGACTTGCAGATTTCCCACATCCGGCTTCCATTGATGTACTCACTTCCAGCATTCACGGTTAGTCATTTTTATTTGGTACACTCCCAGCGT
>JAITST010000486.1 GCA_031287585.1 Planctomycetaceae bacterium
CTTGACGGTACGTTGTGTTGAGGACATAAATGTTTACCGGACGCGTTTCACGGTGAATGGAACTACACTATCAAAGCAAAAACTAAAAATATAAAATGAGTGAGTTATTGTTTGACGGATAATAACAACCTCACCAAACACGCCATTGTTATTCGGAACAACGAACAAGTACAGCCATCAAACCCAAAAACACCAATGCGCATAACGAGTCAAAACGATGACGAACTCCGCGACGTTTACGCGGATCGCTCAACAATGACAACTGCTGGTAAAAATTTGAATCGCGTGTGTCCAAAATCTGATTACCTCCATGAATCAAAAAAAACTATACGGAATGTTGTACGTACGAAAAACGAAAATGTTCGAGATTATTGGGAATTTTTTACTTTGCAAGCAGTGTGCTATGAACACTCAAAACATTGCAATTTTCAATCGTGTTCGGTATAATTCAGATTCAGAAAAAATTCTTGGGAAAAGCCACCGATTCAATCGTCTTATATTTATGGAAGCGGATTTTCGACAAACTTGGGACGAAACGAGTAGGGGCTTGATTTTGTACGCCAGACAATGGGTTGGAACGGCTGCGGAAGATGTTGTGCAAGATGCGTTTCTCAAACTTCTCACAGAATCGCCGCCGACATCGGCAAAAGCGTGGCTCTATCGGGTCGTGAGAAATAACTCCATAGACCTGAAACGTCGTCAACGTTGGTTTCGCGAGCCGCCATTGGAAAACTGGTTCGAGTCGTTACCGGAAGAATCGGTAAATGAACCGGCGTTTGACGGTGAGGAATTGACTAAGGCACTTGAATCATTACCGACGGAGATTCGGGAGGTCATCGTCTCCAAAATTTGGGGCGGCTTGAACTTTCGTGAAATTGCTGAACTGACGAACCGCTCGACCAGTTCGGTACACCGTGATTACCAACAAGGAATTGAACAATTAAAGAAAGAGTTAGATGCAGGATTTTGAACAAAAATTAGCGTCAATGACACCTCGTATATTGGTTCGACCAATCAGTAAACGCCGCTTGAAAAACTTGCCTCCGTTACGTTCCTTCGGTGCGGTCGTCGTCAGTTTCCTGCTCGGTGCAGGGATAATGTACTGCGTTATGATACCAAAAGAACCTATAATGAAACCAAAAACGGAGTACACCGAAAGCCATATTCGGCAAAGATTCGTTCTTGATGACGAATCATTGCAAAAGATAAAAAGTCCGATTGATGTTATCAAACTTACAACAATTCGCTATGAACTGGTCGGGAAGCCGGTCGAACCGGATTGTACTTATCGTGCTATGATGTTGAGAATTGAGAATTAGATTCACCGCTTCCATACTGATGCGGCTATAAATTAACCATTAAACTCCCATTAAACAAATGACCACAAAATCACAACAGATGACCTCAAAACCGTTTTATCGTCGCTGCCGTTACTGGGCGATTGCAATTGTTTTAGTCCTCATTTATTTCAGTCTGATTCCGTCGCGGCTTCGTGTATCGCCGGAAACGACGCTTATTACTTCACCGCTCAAAAGCGATGGTACGCCGGATTACTTCAGGGCGTGGTCGGAGAAAACGTGGTTGCCGAAACTGTCGCCGCCCGAAGACAACGGACAACGGCTGATGATAGCCGCCTGCGGTCCGAGAATACTCGAACAGGTATATATCGCGAAAACCGTACCGTGGGAAGAAATGCCGACTCACGAATATAGCAAACAATGGTTTGCCGAGTATTGGACTCCGCTGTGCGAAGCAATGGGCATTGACCCGCTTGCGAAACCGCCGTATCTTGACTGTATTTCTGTTACGACGCGTGTCTTTGACAAAAAGAAAGCCCTGGAAGACGAATCGGAAGCAAAGGAATGGGACTGTAAAATATTTGAAGAACGATTTATGAAGACAGTTTGGAAAACGGCAGACCATCCCGAAGTTGCGGGTTGGCTTGCAGATTATAAGCCGGTTCTTGACTTGTTTGGTGTCGCTGTCCGCAAGCCAAATTTTGAAGCGTGGCGAAAAACGGCTGGTTCGATGATTGACATTTTACTACCTGATGTGCAGGCAAGCCGCGAATTTATTCGGTGTTTAGATGTTCGTGTATCCGCGAGAATAGGTGACGGCGATATTGACGGCGCGTTGTATGACGTGATGAGTATGTACCGTCTTGCGAGACATTATCATTATAACGATATTTTTGTAACAAAACTCGTCGGATGCGCCGCCGAAGGAATCGCAAATGAATCGCTCCTGCGCATCATCAAATCCGGCAAAGCAACAAAAGAGCAACTGGTGCAATTCTATACCGAATTAAAAACCTTGCCGAGTAATTGGGATGTCAGGTCTGTACAAACCTTATGCGAGAGTTGGTTTTACATTGATACAGTAATACAGATAAATGCTTGGGGCAAGGATTGCTGGCGAAATCTAACCAGCAACGGATACGACGATTTGGGGCTTGTTGAGAAAAACCCGTCAAGTCTGACGAGGTTAGTGTTTGAACGTATCTTGTTTTCCTTGCCGTTCGACGCAAACATTGCTGGTCAGCGAATACTGGAAAACAGAAAACGTGTGCCGTTGTTTCTGACGGATTGGCAGAGCAGTCCGTTTCTTTGGCTGAAATTTGCCAAAGAATCAGATGAGCAATTGAAATCTAACGACTATTTTCAGGTTGGTGCGTCGCATTTTTTGACTTTGCCGTTGATTCGGACACGTTCTGAGTATATCAGCGATTTGATAGAAAATAGATTAAGTCCGGCATTACACAGTTTTGTCATTGCAATAGTACGCAACGGAATGCAGACGGAACTGATGCAATTAGCAATTCAGTTGGAGTGTTATAAATTTGACACGGGCAAGTATCCCGATTCATTGGACAAGTTGGTACCGGATTACATTGACGAAGTTCCACTTGACCACTTCACTGGCAGAAAGACTTTGACATATAAACTAGCACCGGAAGATGGAACGGAATACATTCTCTATTCCTTCGGAACAAACGGCATAGACGATAACGGACTCGACGATCCTGATAAAAGCGATATCGTCATCCGTCGTTAGATGGCTATCATCAGGCGGTCCTTGTTGAACACCTTACGGACTAATTTGATTTAATGATTGCTTGTAACATTATGGTTAGAAAAAAGTGTAAATATATCATTGGTGACATACTAGGTGTGGCAATTTTAGTCTGCATTCTTTATGTTTTAGTCATAAAATGTCGTGATGTTGGAGATGTTGAACATACTATTGGTATCTTCTAAAAAATCTATCTTCCAAAACAGTAAACCCCATAAAATTAGAAATTTGCTGAACGAGAGGGTGGAGTTTTTAGAAGTTGCCATAAATCATTACAAAAGATTTTCAAAATAAAATCTCTGCGGTTAAAATTGAGGTTTTTAGAAATGCTCAATAATTTATTCCGTTCGAGCCGTTCCCGGACTTCGATGAGAATTTCGTGAATTTTTTGTTCCAATTCCTGCTTGGACGGCAGTTCTGTCCAGTATTCCGCGACAATGATACCATCTTTGTGCATTTCGAGCAACTCGACTTGTTCCCGGCTGCTTTCCGCACAGAGAATCAAACCGATGGGCAGGTTCTCTCCGTCCTGCTTTTCGTACTGGTTCAGCCATTTCAGGTAGAGTTCCATTTGTCCTTTGTCTAACACGTTTACAAACTTCACTTATCGCAAACCGAACACGTTGATATATCGTGTTAAGTGAAATTATTTTGCCGAAATAAAAACACGTTGGGCTGATACCACTTCTTGGATTGGCTTGTTTGAAAACCGAATATACCCAAGCCGGTTAATGATTCCATATTGCATAATTTTACGGAATATGTTAGAGTGGTGCGCGTTACTGGTTCAAGAAACTGCGTTGCTGAAACAATATCGCTCGACGCTCAGTAAGAAACGAGAAGCGTACCGTGTCAATGCCGTTGTTCTTTTCGGTGTTGGTTGTTACCGCTCACGGTTGTTGTTTCGAGATTACAGCCACATTCAAATAACAAATGAAAACTCCGTCAAAAACACACCTGAAATCGCCAACATTGGATATGACACCGATGATAGACGTTGTATTCTTGCTGATAATTTTTTTCATTGTATCGAGCAGTTTGATACGGCAGGAAACCACGATGGAAATTGAGTTGCCGCAAGCAAAAACAGGCGTTGAACCGCAACTGGATGACAACAAATCACAAAAGTTGACAATCAACATCCCCGCCGCCGGACGGTTATTGTTAGGTATGAATCCAATAACGCAATCATCGTTAAAAGAATACCTACAAAAACAATCAAGGACAAGTGAGGATGTGGAAGTAAGAATAAGAGTAAACAAAGATGTACCATACATTGAGGTAGTACCAATCCTAAAATACTGTGCAGAAAACGGAATTTGGAACGTGGCATTTCCGGTGATAGAGGAATAAACATCTTGCTATCGGGGGTTTGTTTAATTAACTCAAACAGCAAATGGTTAATGATATCCTCCCCCTCACAAAAAAACAAAATAATCAGGGGGGTGTAAATTTTTTGTAGGTTTTGTATAACCACCCCACTTTTTGCGACAATGCCCCGTGGGATTGTCAATAGAATACCCTGCCAAAATACCTACAAACTTTTTACACACCCGCTTAATTTCGTTAGATGATTTTGGACTCGTCGCTTCCGCATTCGACTTTCAACGTGGTTCCCAATTGAGTCTGAATATTGCCGACGAAATTTTGTCGGACGGAGCGTTTTACCAGTTTATGTCTTGGACTAGTTCCGCAGCCATCAACAGAGAAGTGCTTTATTGGGTTGGGACATTTGGTGATTTTGTTAATATACAGAATGGTTGGACTTGGGAATTGGGTTACAACGAATTCCAAAATGGTGTTG
>JAITST010000498.1 GCA_031287585.1 Planctomycetaceae bacterium
TACCGAGATTGTTTTCAATTCCGTAACACGCCGCCGCCATGTGCGACGCGCAAATTGTATTCTTACCACCGAGACCAATGAAGTAATTCTTGTTGTGGTTTGCGAACCCCAATACTTCGTGCGGGACAACGTGACCGACATTGAAAATCAAATCCCAGTTGCCGTCGAGAACGGTGCTGTTGATTTCAATAGGAATCTCCCAGTCCGCTTTTCCGTCGGTCGAACGGCGAACGTAATCCGCATCGATTGTACCGATTTTCTTACAGCCGTCACGCCAATCGTGTTTGAGAATCCGTTCCTCCGGCACCGTTCCGAACATCCACGCGTTCTGTTCCGGCGTGTGCGGAACGTGCTGTCCCAATGTAGGAATAACAAAAACTTCCGCGCCGAGCGAGGTAAAATGTTTGTACAAAAACTCTGTTATCCAACCCGCGCCGCTATGAGCGCGAGTAATATCAGGCGGCAACAACAAAACACGTTTCGGGGTCTGGCAAATCCGACGCTGTGCCTCGTCCGCGGCGTGAGCGACAAGCCGCTCCATCTGTGAACGGGCAATTTCGGGCTGCTTTTCAAAAAACCAAGCCATTTGGGAAAACTCCTAAAAAATAAAATAGTCTAATATAAAAAATTGTGAAATGAGTGATGAAATGTGTAAAGACAGTATAACCTCGTAAAATTGTAGTTTAGCCAGTTTGTATTGTCAACGGGTATAACAAATTTTTCGTAAACGTTCACGAATAGATTTTTCACCAGATTTTCACCACTAATACACGATACTGTTATTTCAGATTTTAGATTTTAGATTTTGTTTTAATACACAAAATCCCAAACCTAAAATCGAAAATTCCCCATTTATTTTTACACCCCTTACACCAATCGCCTACTCTTGCACCACCTTCTAATCTCGTTATAATTACTTGCGTTGGTTCTTACGTTTCCTGACACAACTAACCGCATTACCACTTATACCACTATGAAACTTTGGCAGATTGCTTGGAAGAGTATTGAACATCGGCGATTGGCATCGATTTTGACGGCGTTTTCGATGTCGCTTGGAGTTGCTCTTATCGTTACTGTAATTGTTATTTACGGCATATTGAATGACTCGTTCAACAAAAGTGCGCAAGGTTATGACATCGTTGTCGGACCTAAGGGCAGTGCGCTCGAACTTGTTATGGCGACAATGTTTTACTCGCAGGGCGTACCCGACACTATCCCTTACGATTACTACCGTCAACTCGCTACCGGGCGTTATTCTACCGAAGTCGAAACGGCTGTTCCTATCGCACTCGCGGATAGTTACAAGGGGATTCCCGTTGTCGCGACAACACACGATTTCTTTTCCAAACTTGAATACCGTGACCGCAAAACATATTCGTTCCGCGACGGCAACAACCTCGACGCGGGTGAGGATTACTGTGCTGTGGTTGGTTATTCCGCCGCGCGAAGGTTGAAGTTGAAACTCGGTGACGAATTTTTACCGACCGCTCTCGAACGCCGTTTGCGCGGCGAGACCGGTATTAAGAAGTTCAGGATTGTCGGTATTCTCGACTACACCGCGACACCAAACGACTCCGCGATTTTCATAAATCTGGCGGGTTTCTTCGATGTTTATTCGTATGGTAAAGAGGGCGGACTGGCGGCGGTGCTAAGTTCGGACGGAAAGAGCAGAGGTGTTGGTGAAGGCGGCGGCGAAATGTCGGGTAATGACTTGAAATTTAAGGAGAAACGAATTTCGGCGGTCTTGGTTCTGACGAAAGAGAAAGCGGCGGCGATTAAAACGAGGTCGAGTATTTGGTTTGATGCCAGACAATCCGCAAATATGGGAAGTCGTACCGAAGGTGACATTGAAAGTCTAAAACTTGACCGTCTGACAACACCGGAAATGAGTCCGGCAGTCTTCGCGTTACAACAGCGAATCAGCAGCGACCTCGACGCGCAAGCGATTCGACCGATTGAACAAATCGCGTTCTTGCTGGAAAAGATAGTAGGCAACTTACAACTGGTACTGATTATTCTGGCGGTGTTGGTGGTGGTAGTAGCGGGAATCGGAATGATGGTAAGCATCTACAATTCAATGAACGAACGCCGTCAGGAGATAGCGATAATGCGGGCATTGGGAGCGCGGCGGACAACGGTAATGGGAATCATTCTGCTTGAGTCGATACTACTATCGTTGGGCGGCGGCTTGCTGGGAATAGTGATAGGTCACTCGCTAATAATGGTGATTGGACCATTCATCTCGGACGCAGTAAACATAGCGGTCTCGCCATGGCGTTTCCAGTTGACAGAACTGATATTAGTACCGGGTCTAATGGCGTTGGCATCACTGGTAGGATATTTACCAGCGGTAGTGGCATACAGAACAGACGTTGCGCAGTCGTTGTAAAGGGAATCTCTAAAAGCGTGCAACTGGTAGAGGCGAGCGGTCTGAACCTGCCCGAGCCGATTTACAAAAGCCAAACCGACGTTTTGCGGCTAAAATACCAATTTGCGTTGACGTAATTTTCCGCCACGAATGTCACGGATTTACACGAATGGGTTTATTCGTGAAAATTCGTGACATTCGTGGCTTAAAAATCTAAACAAAGAATTTTCGGGCGGCTTATGTTATGATATATCCGCAGTTAAAAACCCAAAAGACGATAAGTACCACCGACCACAATTATCAAAATAATATAAAGGATACAAAGGAGAATCGGAACGCCAATACCAATAACAGCGGTTGCACAAATGCACCACTCAAAAAAATACATAATCCGCATTGGAATACTATTATTGTCAACAACGTGAACGTCGCCGAACATACCGACATAAGTATCATAATCCGGTTCACGCCTTAATTGCCAAAACTTGTACTTTTTTTTCGGCTTCGGTTCCGGCTTCAATACAACGTTATTGACAGTGGTAGAATAGTTGCCGTAAACGAAATCGTTATGAATTTCGATTTCGACACCATCACAAAAGAATGTATGGACAGTTTTCATAAGACACCCCCGCTTTGTTAGATGTTAAAACTCCAAGCCCCCCGACTGTTAGATATTATATCATAGTTTCGGAAAAAACGCAATAACTAAATTCAAAAAATGGCAACAAATATACAAGCCGG